>NZ_DHCG01000002.1:390846-627147 GCF_002398115.1 Aminobacterium sp. UBA4908 | reverse complement strand
GGGAAATATTACTGGTTTGTTCTAAAAGAGTAACCGTGGTGTTCGCGTATATATTTGGAAGAGCTGCAAGAATCTTTCTTGCAGCTCTTTTTTCTAAAAATGGTGATGGGGCAAAGGGGTGGACATCCAGAAACACGACTCGTGCCATAACTGATTTCAAATCAGCCGTCATCGACCATCCGATTCATCCTCCATTAGCGCTATTTTAAAAATGGCAACGAAAAAATAAAATATTTATTATATCGGGGAAAAACCATTCAAAGTCTTCAAAAAGGGATAAAATAATAAAGAGAAAACAAAAAGTGGAGGTAATTGTATGGCTGTTAAACCATGGTGGCGCGAGACCCTGGAAACCATTTTATGGGCAGTGGCTCTTGCTCTCATACTTCGGACTTTCGTTGTGCAATCCTATTGGATCCCAAGTGGCTCCATGATTCCTACCTTAGAAATAGGGGATCGTGTTATGGCTGCTAAATTTTGGTACCTTTTTTCGGAGCCGAAACGGGGACAGGTGGTAGTTTTTAAGTTTCCAGATGACCCCAAGAAAGATTTTGTCAAAAGGATTATCGCTTTACCAGGAGAAAAAGTGGAGATACAAGACGGAGTGGTGTATGTGGATGGATCAGCACTCGAAGAATCTTATGTGAAGAATCAAGATTCTGTTTCTATGCTTCCTTTGGTCGTTCCAGAAGGACATTACTTTATGATGGGTGATAACAGGCCTCATTCGTGGGATGGACGCTATTGGGATCATCATTTTGTCCCTAAAAAAGCCATGCGCGGACCTGCTTTTTTTCGCTTTTGGCCCCTTAGTCGAATTGGCATCCCGCGCTAATTATTTTCTCAAATAAGCAAAAATAAAAGAGAGGGAAGAGATTCCTTATTGTCTCTTCCCTCTCTTGTTTAAAATCCACAAAAATGGCGGAGGACAGAGGATTCGAACCCCTGAAGGCTCTCGCCTTAACTGATTTCAAGTCAGCCGCCTTCGACCACTCGGCCAGTCCTCCATCAGTGCCATATCCGAGCATGTATTATACACATTGGTTAGGTTACCGACAAGCCTTACGCTATAATTAAAAAAAGAGAAAGGAGAGATGATTCATTATGGAGGAAAAAGAGATAAAAAAGCGTATTCTTTGTACTTCATCTTCAATAGTGATAATCGGAGCTTCTTCTCGAGAAGAGCGACCGGTTTTTTCAGTTATGAAGTATCTAGCCGCTGTGGGGCATTCACTTTATCCAGTAAATCCTACATATGCCGGAGAAAAAATTCTTGGATTCTCGTGTGTTTCTTCGATTAAGGATCTCTCTGTTCCTGCAGATATAGTGGCTCTTTTTATCTCTCCTTCTCTTCAAAAAGATGTTGTAGAAGACCTCATATTATTTAAAGAACGCCTACGTGCTAAAAGAGGACCTGCGTTGGTTGACTCAATGGAAGATCCGATATTATTAAAAGAACATACTGTTATTTGGTTTCAGCCTGGATCTGAAAACCCATATTTTGAAGGTCTTCTTCAAGAAAAAGGGTTCCATGTAATAAGCCATGCTTGTATGATGATGGACCATAGACGGAACTGTTCGCAAATACGATAAAAAGAAGTATATTTTTTTTGAGAGAGTTTAATTTGCTGTTCTTTTTTTATCTATGGTATATAATTCTAAAAAGGACTCTTTCTTTGCTTCCCTTTTCAATGTATAAACATCTATCCGAAAATTTCTTTTCAAGGGGGCTTTTTTTTGCGTGAAGTCACGATTTCTTTACGCGTTCGATATGGAGAGACAGACCAGATGGGGGTTGTGTATTACGCTAATTACCTCACGTGGTTTGAGATAGGACGTACCGAGTACTGCCGAGCCCTGAGTACCCCCTATGTCCTTTGGGAAGAGAGAGGGGTTTTTCTGCCAGTAGTGGAAGTGCATTGTAGATATAAGGCATCTGCGTATTACGATGATGTTATTTGTGTTTCTACCTGGGTTCAGGAATTGAAACAGTCGAGTATAAATTTTTGCTATCGTGTTTTTCGGAAAGAGGATTCTAAGCTTTTAGTAGAAGGCTGGACTCGTCATGCTTTTGTTGATAAGGCGGGAAGGCTTCTGCGAGGAGCCCATCCTTTTTATCAATGGATTCAGAAATATGTAGAAGGGGAAGTCCATGAGGCGTAAGCTGGAGTTTAAAGTATTGCCCAGCGATGAATATGGAGGTGGCGTGTACGGTGAGCAAAAAAGCGATACTCTTAGGTAATGAAGCGATCGCTCGCGGTATAGTAGAGGCTGGATGTGCGGTTGCTACAGCATATCCAGGCACCCCTTCGTCTGAAATTTTGCCGGCAATTGCAAGTTTTGCAGATGAGTTGGGAACGTCTACAGCTGTAGAGTGGGGAGTCAACGAAAAGGTAGCTTTTGAAATGGCTACCGCGGCAGCTTTTACAGGGCTTCGCTCTTGCGCCGTAATGAAGCAAGTAGGGTTGAATGTAGCCGCAGACCCTTTTATGAGTGCTGCTCATTTTGATATGAAAGGTGGCATGTTGCTTGTTGTCGCCGATGATCCAGGTCCTCATAGTTCCCAGACAGAACAGGATAGCCGGTTTTTCGCTTATTTCGCTAAAGTCCCATGTTTTGATCCGGCCTCAGCAGAAGAAGCCAAGAAAATGGTTTTCGATGCGTATGAACTTTCTGAAAGACATCATATTATTGCCATGCTACGACCAAGTGTTCGAGTTGACCACTGTCGGCAAGATGTAGAATTGAGGGAAGTCCTTCCTGTTGCAGCAGATATTAAGTTTGAAAAAGACCCGGCACGGTGGGTTTGCCTCCCTGCTAGCGTGCGCATTAATCACCCCAAATTAAACAAGAAAAATGATGCCATTCGAGAGGAGTTTGAAACGCTCTATCCTCATTATAATTATGAGATTCCAGCAAAGGGCAAAGCTTCATTGGGGATTATCGCATCGGGAGTTTCTTTCTCTATAGTTATGGATATTATAAAATCTTGGGGGCGCACTGATATTTCTGTGCTTAAAATAGGCACTCCTGTCCCTCTCCCGGTTAAGATGGTGACTAATTTTATAGACCGGCATGAGAATGTTTTAGTTCTTGAAGAGCCCTATCCCGTTGTGGAAATGCAGCTTTTAGATCGCAGCAAGGTCAAAGGACGATGGAATGGTTTTGTTCCTAGAGCCGGAGAGCTTTTGCCTGAACTCATCGAAGAGATTGTATTAAAAGCTTTGGGTGAAGAGGTAGAGAACGCTGTCGATAGCGATTTAAAATCTGCCCTTGAAGATTTAAAGATTACCCCTCGAAAGCCCATGCTATGTCCTGGATGTCCGCATCGAGCAAGTGTTTTTTCTATACGACAAGCCATTCCTAATGCTATTAACCCTTCGGATATAGGGTGTTATACCCTTACGGTTAATCAAAAAGGCGCAGATGCTGTTATGGATATGGGAGCAGCTATAACTATGAGTTCGGGGCTTTTCCTGGCCCATAAAGTGGCGGGAAAGGAGCAGCCGATTGTAGCGACTATTGGTGATTCCACATTTTTCCATATGGGAATACCGGGCTTAGTTAGTGCTGTCTATAATAGGCACGCCTTCGTTTTGGGTATTTTGGACAACCGTACTACAGCTATGACGGGAGCTCAATCTAATCCATCTGTGGGAGATAAACTGCGCAAGGGCGATGAGGGGCAGGTTGTAGAAATTGAACACGTAGTGCGGGGATGTGGCGTTTCTTATGTGAAAACTCTTGAGGCTTATGACATTCAAAGTGGTAAGGAATTAGTGAAAGAAGCGTGGGAGCACGCTAGAACTCACAGGGAACCAGCTGTTCTTATTTTTAAACATCCATGTATGCTCCTTCGGGAAAAACAGGACAAAATTCCTGTTAACGTAGATCAAGATAAATGCATTGGATGTAAGTTCTGTATTAACTTCTTTAATTGTCCAGGACTTGTTTTTGATGAAGAGACCAAAAGAGCTTATATTGACGAGCGATTCTGTGTATCCTGCGGTGTTTGTACTCAAGTATGCCCTCACGGGGCTATAGTTCCGGTAGAGGAGGCGTAATCTTATGCAGTATGTCATCGTTGGAATAGGTGGGCAAGGGATTCTTTTTTCCACAAAAGTTTTAGGGCACATTGCTATGACTCGTGGCGAAAACGTTATGGGGAGCGAAGTCCACGGGATGGCACAGAGGGGGGGCTCTGTAATAAGTCATTTTAAGGTGGGAGACTATAAGAGCCCATTGGTAAAAGCAGGTGAAGCAGATGTGCTTCTCGCTTTTGATCAGAATGAGGCGATACGTAATCTTCAGTTTCTTCGTAAGGAGGGCAGTTTGGTCGTAAATGTTTTTGATGAAGCGGCTTTCCATAATGATCATCTTCAAGCATATTTAGAAAAAAGGAAAATCAAGTTATTTAAGATTAAAGGGTACGATATACTCAAAAACCATATGGGGGGCAATTTTCTGTTCTTAAATGTTTTGATTCTCGGAGCTCTTTGCGCGTCCGATGTAGCTAACGTGGAGATTGGGGAAGTTCGGGAAGCTATTAAACAGCTTTCACCTGGAAAGTTTGCGGAGGCTAACCTCAAGGTTTTGAACCTCGGATATGATGCACTGCTGTAAATGGAACAAAAGGTATTATCGAGGGAGCTCCCAAGGGCTCCCTCTTTTCGTTGGACGTGGGACTATTTTTGTTGAATTGCTCGTGGTCATTGCCGTTTTTTCCATTATTTCCGGTTCTTTACTTTTTTCTATTAAATATCCCTCTATATCACGATTGAAAGAAGTGGGAGCTCGTAGAGAAGCAGAACGCCTTGCCCTTTGGCTGGAATCCAGAATTGTTAGAGCACATTTTCTTCAGGAAGATTTCTCGATTCGTATATTGCCAGAGCATATTCCCGTAGATATAGTGAGGGTGAAGTGGAAGTCAATAAAATTGGAGAAGTATGAAGCTCACGGGGACGCGTGGTTTTATGTAAGTGGACGAAGTACCTTATATAGGTATAATCCGTATTGGCATACCCTTTCTCCAGCTCTCGTTTTAAATGTATTATCGGCACCGTACGGGGGGAAAGCCATATGTCGTATAGTTATATCTCCCCATTGTCGTGTGAGCATTAAAGACGGGATGTAATTTATATGCTATTAATTCTTGAAATCTGAAAAACCTTAGAGTATAAATATAGTTAATATTCTTCTCATTTAGAACCAATATATAATACTGCTGCAGTAAGGGGGGATGCTGCATGGCAGCGGTAAAACCATGGTGGAGAGAGATTGTGGAAACAATATTATGGGCTCTTGTCCTTGCTCTTCTCTTGAGGACGTTCGTAGTGCAGGCTTTTTGGATTCCGAGTGGCTCTATGCTTCCCACTCTAGCCCCAGGCGATCGGGTTCTCGTGGCCAAATTTTGGTATGCTCTTCAGAAACCGGAACGGGGAGAGATTTTTGTATTTAAATACCCATGGGACCCGAAACGAGACTTTGTGAAGCGCATTATAGGATTGCCTGGGGATACATTCGATATCCGGGAAGGGGTTGTTTATATTAACGGGCAGCCTTTAGCGGAAAGGTATGTGAAAAAACGAGATGATTTTTCTCTTTTCCCTAACATGATCTTTCCTCGAGTTCCAATTCACATTCCAGAGAAAATGTATTTTGCTATGGGTGATAATCGAGCTCATTCCCAAGATAGCCGCTATTGGGGATTTGTTCCAGAAAAAAATATACATGGACCAGTTTTTTTTCGATATTGGCCATTAAATAGAATAGGAGTTGTTCGTTAGTCGTGCCTCGTACAGTCTGGTATCCGGGTCATATGGCGAAAGGCAAGCGGAAGCTTGAGGAGTTGGCGAAAAAACTGGATTTGATTTTTGAAGTCCGGGATGCTCGTGCTCCCAATATGACGTCATCGCCTTTAACAGAAAGCTTTTCTAAAGTATGCCCTGTCTATATTATCCTTTCTCGCGCAGACCTTGCAGAGGAAGGCGCAACAAAAGCGTGGCTTCATTTCTTTAAAGAGAAAAAGAGAAAAGTATGGGCTTTAAACCTATTAGAGGGGAAGATAGAGCCGTTGCGCCGTGATATTCTTCGCCTTCGACCGCCCTATAGAGAGCTGAGAGTAGCGGTTATGGGTATTCCAAATGTAGGGAAGTCTCTTTTTCTGAACCTTCTTGTAGGGCGCAAACGCGCACAAGTCGGAGGGATCCCAGGTGTCACCCGTGGAGTATCTTGGTATAAAGGACAGGATATATTAGCAGTAGATTCTCCTGGTATCCTTGATCCTCGTTCCCATGTGGAGATACATCGCAGGTTAGCGTGGTTAGGGAGTAGCCGTCCCGATGTAATAGGAGGCTGTGATGCTATAGCTGTTTCTCTTCTTTCGTTTTTGAGGGAACGAGGTCTATGGCGCCTTATAGAGGACAAGTGGGGAATTCCGGATGAAGGGGAAGATAATCTTATCCTTCTTGAAAAGATAGGGCGGCGTCTTGGTTGTCTTGTAAGTGGAGGTCGAGTGGACTTGGCTCTTGCGGGGCAGCGGTTTATTGACGCCTTTGCCACGGGAAAATTAGGAAGGGTCACTTTAGAGTGGCCAGGGGAGCGATATCCATGGGAGATCGATTAATTGCGGGTGTGGATGAAGCAGGGAGGGGACCTTTGGCAGGGCCAGTAGTTGCCGCGGCTGTTGTTCTGTCTCAATCTCAAAAAATAGCCTTAGAAGCTATAGGTTTGAACGATTCTAAAAAATTAACAGCAAAAAAACGGGAAAAAATTTTTCATGTTATGCTTAATATAGGAGTACTTTGGAAGGCTCAGGCGGCTTCTGCAAAGCGTATTGATACTTTAAATATCTTACAAGCCTCTCTTTGGGCTATGAATCGTGCTGTACGAAAATTGCCCCTAGTTTTTGAAGAGGTTATTGTTGACGGAACTTTTTGTATTCCAGGCCTGGAGACCATTGTTCAAGAAGCTATTCCAAAAGCTGACGCTACTGTTCCTGAGGTGGCAGCTGCTTCTATTGTGGCAAAGGTGCTTAGAGATCGGGCTATGATAGCTCTTGATAAGATATATCCTGCCTATGGTTTTAAAAAACATAAAGGGTATCCTACTTCCGCCCATCGTCTTGTTTTGGCTCAAATAGGACCTTCTCCCATACACCGCCGAAGTTTTACATGGAAGGATCCGTCATAAATGAGTCATATAGAGGGTTTTTCGAGATCACCTGGGGGAAAAAATATCTCTGATGGGCTCAGATATACGGAAAGTGATGCAACACCCCGTCTAACGAAAGCTCTCTCGTTACGATCTATACCAAATGGAACAGTGGTAGAAGGGATGGTTCTTGATGCCCGATCGGGAATCTTTCTTGTCCGGATCGCTGGGCATGAGCTCCAAGCACAGGCAACTATGCCTTTGTTGGTGGGGCAGCGCTTTCGGGCTGTATGGGACGGATCTGGTCAGACCCCATTGCTTCGTCTTTGCGAGCAGGATATGGCTCTTCTTGGGGCTTTGCCGGAATCTCAGCGCTCTTTAGCTACAGCTCTTCTTCTAAGAGGTCTTCCTCTTTCACAGGATGTGGTGACACTTCTCCGCTTTGTATGGGGCCAGATGGGGAGTAAGGAGGCGTATATTGCACCTCTTGTAGAGTTGTGGGCGAGGGGAAGTACCTTGACACCCAAAAATGTTTCTCTTCTGATATGGTATGTAGGGTTGTCGCCAGAGATGTCGAGTCAACTTTGGAAAAATATACGTCGTCGCTTTCGGGAGGAGTTGCAACATGGGAGGAGTCCTTCAGAGGCGTTGAGAAGACTCAGAGATGAAGAAGGAGATATAGGACGTTTTGTGGAGGCACATAGCCTTCTTTCACAACCAGCGAGGCAGGGGATTGATCCTACATTGCTCATGCCTACATGGTGGCCTTTTTCTGATCAGGAAGACGAGCTTCCAGCCCATGTGAGGGTAGAAAAAAAGCAGGGGAAAGACGGGCGATCTTTCTGGCGAGTTGCTTTCGACATGCCAACTCGACGGTTAGGCAGGCTCACAGGAGAAGTTGTTACTGAGGGGAGCCAGTTAGGGGTGTCTATCAGGACGGAAAACTTTTTAACCCTTCGGCTGCTTCAGCGCAAAAAAACAGGCCTTCATGAAAAATTGGAAGAATTAAATCTCCATGTTCAATATATAACTGTATGTGAGGAAGAAAAAGAGAAGGAGAAAGAGCTTCTTCCAAGAAGGCTCGATATAGAGGCATGACGCTACGAAACTCTAAAAAAGAGGCAGCAGCCCTTTCGTATACCCCCCAAGAAGATAAAGCTCCAAAGGTCGTCGCATCAGGCGAAGGCTTTGTAGCGCAAAACATTATAAAGTTAGCTCGAGAGGCTAATGTTCCCATAGTGGAAGACGTTGCTTTAATATCTGCTCTCATGACGTTGGAGTTGGGAGAGGAAATTCCTGTAGAACTTTATGAGGCTGTAGCGCAAGTTCTCGCTTTTCTATATCAACTTGATAAAGGAGACGGATAAACTATGGATCATATAGAACTGGGGAAATGGGGAGAAGATATAGCCTGTTCCTATGTAGAAGATAAAGGATGGCGAATTCTCGACCGAAATGTGACCTTTCCCCGTGGAGAGCTGGACATAGTGGCCATAGATAAAGAAGAACTTGTTGTGGTGGAAGTTCGAACGCGTTCTGTGGGCGTTGTAATGTCACCGGAACAATCTGTAGGTCCTCAAAAAATATGTCGCCTTGTTCGAACAGGGCTTTCTTATGTTCAGGAAGCCCGCTGGAATGGCCCTTGGAGAATTGATATTGTAGGAATTACTGTAAATAATGGGCGGTACTCTTTAAGGCATACAGAGGATATAACGAGCGGGATGGGATATATGTGATTCCCATTTTAGGCGTTACTCTTCGAGGTATACAAGCTCTAAAAGTTGAAGTTGAAGTGGAAGTAACAGGTGGCTTATTTTACATCGCCGTTGTTGGTCTTCCCGACGCTGCTGTTCGAGAGTCTCGTGAAAGGGTTCGAGCAGCTCTCCGTTCTTTAAAAATTCCTATAAGAGGCAGAATAGCAGTAAATTTGGCTCCAGCAGACTGTCCCAAAGAGGGAGCTCTTCTTGACCTTCCTATTGCTCTTGGCATAGCTCGAAGGTTAGGAGTTTTTGTGATGAAAAAACCGGCTCTCTTTATGGGAGAACTTTCTCTTGATGGCCGTTTACGAAAAACTCGAGGGGCTGTTCCTGCTGCCCTTTTAGCGAAACGGCTGGGAATTCCTCTCTTTGTGCCTCAGGAAAATTCTTTTGAAGTTGCATTGGTTCCCGGTATTGAAGCTTATGGTATTACTACGTTACGTCAATTATTACATCACCTTACTGGCCGTAAAAAACTTTCTCCTATTAAAAAAAATCCCTTCCCAGAGGTGCCTGTTACTCCTGATCCCGACCTCTCCGACATAAAAGGCCAGGCTACAGCAAAGCGAGCTTTAGAAATAGCTGCTGCCGGTCATCATAATATACTTTTTGTGGGTTCTCCTGGAAGTGGAAAAACCATGTTAGCAAGAGCTATGCGAGGAATTCTTCCGCCTCTCTCTCATAAAGAACTTCTTGAAACCCTTCAGATACGGAGTACTGCTGGGCTTGATAGCGAAATCACCTCCCAACCTCCTTTTAGAACTGTCCATCCTACAGCCAGCACAGTCTCTGTTTGTGGTGGAGGAGCTTCTCTTCGTCCTGGGGAAGTCAGCTTGGCTCATAGAGGCGTTCTTTTTCTTGATGAATTTACAGAATTTCGCCGGGACATGTTAGAAGCGCTTCGACAGCCGCTAGAGGATGGTGAAATTGTTGTGAGTCGAGCTGTTGGAAGAGCCATTTTCCCCTGCCGAGTTTTGCTTATCGCTGTGTGTAATCCCTGTCGTTGCGGGTGGCATGGCGATCCTGTAGAGAGTTGCATCTGTTCTTCGTATGAGAGGGAAAGGTATAGACGAAAGTTATCTGGTCCTATACTCGATCGTATTGACCTTCATGTGGCTATCCCAAGGCTTTTGCCAAGAGAGCTTGTTTCTTTTCGGGAAAAGCAGGGAGAAACAAGTGCTACCGTTCGTAAACGGGTATGCAAGGCTCGAGAACGGCAATGGCGTCGATGGGGGAACATGGGGTATTTTAATAATGCCGAATTGCCAGAGAGGATTGTACGACGAGGGCTGCGACTAAACTCGGATGTACGACCTTTCCTGTTGAATATGGTTGATCGCTTGCGGTTATCGGGGCGAGGCATTAGCCGAGTCTTAAAGGTTGCCAGGACTATTGCCGACCTTGATGAGTCCTCGTCTGTAAAGGCTCAGCATATAGCAGAAGCCCTCGCTTACAGGAAGGGGAGCATTGCATGTTGACTCCTAGTCAGGAAGCCCTTTTAATCGTCAATGCTTTGGGAGGAGATCGTCGTCTTTGGCATCGACTTGTGTCTACAAAAGAAAACCTTTATGATCTTATTTCGGGAAAACCTTCTTGTAATCAAAAGAAAGCGTTGACAGAAAAAGCTCTAGCACTGTTGTACTCTTGTGTCAGAAAGGGATGGGCACAAAGAGAGGTTGAACGGTGTTGTAGTGAAAACATAAGAATCCTTTTTTGGGGTGAGAAGAATTTTCCTTCACATTTGTTGAATCTTAAAGATACCCCTCTTGTTCTTTATGTACGTGGACATCTAGCTCCTCAAAAAAGAAAAGTTGCTGTTGTTGGAACTCGCAGAAGCTCTTCTTACGGCCAGCATATAGCACAAGCTCTTGGAAAATTGGGGGCACGACAAGGTTGGATTCTTCTGAGTGGAGGGGCTTTGGGTATTGATGGGGCAGCTCACGGTGGCTGTCTTGAAGAAGGAGGTCAGACTATAGCTGTTCTTGCTCATGGTCTCGACCATGTTTATCCTCAGGGACATAAAGAACTTTTTCATCATATCCTTGACGATGGTGCGCTTATAACAGAATATCCTTTAGGGGTCCGTCCCGCCCCGTGGCATTTCCCCAAGCGAAATCGTATTATAGCGGGCCTGGCTGATAAAATTGTTGTTGTTGAGGCTCCTCAGCGGAGTGGTGCAATAATAACAGCTCGACTCGGTTTGGAGATGGGAAAAGAAATATGGGCTGTTCCAGGAAGAATTGATGAAAAAGTTTGTTGGGGGTCTAATAAGCTTATTTACGATGGGGCGTATCCTTTGGTGAGTCTCGAGGATTTTTCTGAAACTTTGGGTTCAGTACAGCTCGATTTCTCATCACCTTTATGTGAGAAGAAGAATGTTTCTTCTTGCAATATGACTGAAAAAGAACAAAAAATTCTTGAATTACTACGATCTAAAGGGGATCGTACGGTTGACAACCTGTCTGCTGAAGGTAAAATGACTGCCGCTGATGTTATCATCAGCATAAGTAATCTATCTGCTATGAATCTTATTTATCAATCTGGTCCAGGCAGATGGCGAGCTAGTTTAAGTTGAGGATCAAAGGAGCGAATAGATTTGACGCGATTGGTACATGACCTCGAGAGAATCTATCTTACGGAAGAAACGTTAAAGTTGGCATACCGTTTTCTTATTACGGAGGAATTCCCTAGAGATATTGTAGAACTTGCTATAGAGGATGCGATTATGGTAGGGCAAGTACAGGGACATCACGTAGATGCCAGATACTTTATGAGTATTATAGAACGAGCTGTAGATTCTGATATTGTGGCTTCGGCCCTCATTTCCTCTTTTTCTAGCGGAACTAAAGGCCACCATTTTATACATTAAAGGAGGATCCCGATGGGTAATAAGGAAACCGGGAAGATTCTTGTTGTAGTAGAGTCCCCTACAAAGGCTAAAACTCTATCAAAAATATTGGGATCAAAGTATACCGTTAAAGCTAGTATTGGACATATTAAAGATCTTCCTAAAAGTAGAATAGCTATTGACATTGAAAATAACTTTGAGCCGGAATACATACTGGTGAAAGGTAAAGCGAAGATAAAGAATGAATTGATCAAGCTGGCGAAAAATAGTCAAAAGATTCTTCTTGCCTCAGACCCTGACCGAGAAGGAGAGGCTATATCGTGGCATTTATGTGATATTTTGGGAATAGACCCCCATACGCCTTGCCGTGTTCGTTTCTACGAGGTTACACCGAAGGCAGTAAAAGAAGCTATTAAGAAACCAGAGACCATCGATTTGAATCGAGTCAACGCTCAGCAGGCGAGACGTGTTCTCGATCGCCTTGTAGGGTATACCCTCAGTCCGTTGCTCTGGAAGAAGGTTCGATATGGCCTCTCTGCAGGGCGGGTACAGTCTGTTGCCCTCGACCTTATTTGTAAAAGAGAGAGGGAAATTCAAAATTTTGTTCCAGCAGAATACTGGAACCTTGATGTCTCTGCTACATCCGAAGACGAAAAACGCTCATATTCCTTAAAAGTTATGAGTTTTGAAGGAAAGTCCTATTGGAAAGAAGGCAAGTCTCTTCTTATCTCTAGTGAAACTGAAGCTTCAAAAATTGCTCAGGATATAGCAAACCTCCCCCTTAAAGTTTCAGAGTATAAAGTGAGGAAGGGAACACGCAAACCATTGCCCCCTTTTAAAACAAGTACTCTCCAGCAAGAGGCGGCACGAAGGCTGGGTTTTTCCCCTCGACGGACTATGAGCATAGCGCAGTCGCTTTTTGAAGGAGTGACTATCCCAGGACGTGGTCCGGTAGGATTGATTACATATATGCGTACTGATAGTTTGCGTTTAGCCCCAGAAGCTATAACTGGGGTAAGGAACTACATAGCGGGACATTTTGAAGAGGCATATCTCCCCAAATCCCCCAACTTTTTTGCTTCAAACGGACGAAGCCAGGATGCTCATGAAGCCATACGCCCTACAGATGTGACTCTTTCTCCAGAAGATCTCAGTACTGTCCTCTCTTCAGAGCAGCACCGTCTTTACTCATTAATTTGGAAACGTTTCGTCGCTTCTCAGATGACTCCTGCTATAGTTGCGAATGCAATCCTTGACGTTGAAGCAGGACCATATGGTCTTAGGCAGACAGGAGAGACCCTTCTTTTTGAAGGTTGGGGCTCTCTTTGGCCATTGGATTTGAAAGGCGGACGGCTAGATCCTGCGCAGGAAGGCGAGGAACTTCTTTTTAAAGAAGTGGTGAAAGAACAAAGGTTTACGAAGCCAGCGGCGCGCTATTCCGATGCTTCTCTCATTAAAACTCTTGAAGAAAAAGGTGTTGGGCGTCCCTCCACGTACGCGAGTATAGTGGAAACATTGTATGATCGTGGATATGTAGAGAAGAATGAAGAGAAACGTCTTGAACCTACGGGATTAGGAATGACAGTGGATGATTTCCTTTTGAAGTATTTCGATTCAGAAAGCAAGTCACCCATAATAGATACGAGCTTTACGGCGCAGATGGAAGCAAACCTTGACCGTATAGAAGAAGCCCAGCTTGAATGGGTGGATGTGGTGCGTTCTTTCTGGGACGGTTTTATCCTAACATTGGAAGAAGCCAAGAAAGCTTCTAATGTAGAGCTCCCAGAGCCTGAACCTATAGGTGAAGATTGTCCGGAATGCGGGAAGCCTTTGGTTAAAAAGCGGGGGCGTTTTGGAGAATTTATTGCTTGTTCAGGCTATCCTGAGTGCCGCTATACTCGACCTATTTTAAAAACCATAGGTGTTCCATGTCCTATTTGTGGAGAGTCAGAACAAGGTGAAGTTGTACGGCGTAGAAGTAAGAAAGGGAAATTTTTCTATGGTTGTTCCAGATACCCTGAGTGTAAGTTTGTTTCATGGAACGAGCCTACCGGGGAAAGATGTCCAGAGTGTGGTACTCCTCTTACACGTAAAAATAAAAGGAGCGTACCTGAGTGTCAAAAGTGCGGATGGAAGAAAGAGAAGGAGAAAAAATAGCAAATGAGACAAGAAAAAGAGATTACTATCATAGGTGGTGGTCTTGCTGGTAGTGAGGCAACGTGGCAACTTGCAAAGCGGGGAGTAGCCGTAACCCTTTTGGAAATGCGTCCTGAAGTGAAAACTCCGGCGCACCAGACAGGACTTATGGGTGAACTGGTATGCAGTAATTCCCTTGGTGCTGATGATTTTTCAAGTGCAGCGGGAATATTAAAAGCAGAATTGAGATGTCTCGACAGCCTTATTATGGAGGCTGCTGATCATTCAGTAGTGCCTGCGGGGAAGGCGTTAGCGGTGGATCGAAAGGAATTTGCTTCGTATATCACTGAAAAAATCTCCTCCCACCCCTTAGTACGTATAGAGCGTAAAGAGGTTATAGCTATTCCCGATGGGATGTCGATTATAGCTACAGGGCCATTAACAAGCCCCACCTTGGCGAGAAAAATACAGCAATTGTCAGGTCAGGAGAACCTCTCTTTTTTCGATGCTGTAGCACCAGTAGTGTTTCACGATTCCATTGATATGGATCGGGCATATCGAGCTGGACGGTATGGGCAAAGGGCGGACTATATTAATTGTCCAATGAATAAAGAGGAATATGTGACCTTTGTAGAAGCTCTTACTACGGCGGAGAGAGCTCCTCGTCACGATTTTGAAAAAGATGTTCATTATTTCGAGGGGTGCTTACCAGTAGAGGTTATAGCCTCCAGAGGAATAGATACTTTGCGTTTTGGTCCTCTCCGTCCAGTAGGGCTGCCAGACCCTTCTTCCGGCTGCGAACCCTATGCAGTAGTCCAACTTCGTCAAGATAATGCTGAAGGTTCCCTCTATAATCTGGTAGGTTTTCAGACAAGCTTAAAATGGGGGGAGCAAGATCGGGTTTTTCGCCTTATACCTGCATTGGAAAGAGCAGAATTTGCTCGTTATGGTGTAATGCATAGAAACATTTATGTTAATGCGCCTAAAGTTCTCGACCGATACCTTCGTTTTCAGAAGCATGAAACACTTTTCCTTGCAGGGCAGATAACAGGAGTGGAAGGATATTTAGAAAGTACAGCCATGGGGCTCGTAGCTGGTTTGAATATGGCTTCTCTTGTAAAAGGAAAAGACCTCCCTTCTTGGCCAGCTGAGACTGGGATAGGGTCTCTCTTGCGCTATCTTCAGGAAACAGATCCTGAAGTTTTTCATCCGATGAATGTCAACCTCGGAATATTCCCCCCCTTAGGAGAAAAGATTCGAAAACGTGCGGAGCGATGCCAAAAAGTAGGGTTACGTTCCATGAAAGCCTTGGATTTTTTCTTAAAATCTCTCCCGCAATAAAGCCTTTTCACCTCTTAAAAAAGAGTCTTATGTTGTATAATGTATATTAATCAATTCTACTTATTTGCGAATCTTTCGTGTCGTTGGATTTTTTATTTTTTTATGTAAGTACATATTGCAAAAATTTAAATTTTTAGTATTTTTATTGTTTAGAAAAGTAGAAAGTGTGCTGAAAAAAATGGTAAAATGTCATCATGGTTGAAAAGTTATCATCTGCGTTGGATTATTATTTGGAACAGATGCGTTTTGCCAAAAGTATGTCCTTGAATACAATAGAGAATTACGCTATTGATCTGAATCAGTTCGCTCATTACCTTTTGGAACAAAACGTAACTTCTGTTCATGATGTGGATGCTCGTTTGATCCGAGAATATTTGCGAATCCTTGCTTCTTTTGGCTATGCTCGTACTTCTGTGGCCAGGAAATTGTCGGCTATAAAAAGCTGGTTTTCTTTTTTGGTGGGGAAAAAAGTTTTAACCCGCGATCTAGCGAAGAATATTAAAGGACCACGACTTCCAGCTAGATTGCCCAGAGCTCTGAGCATCGAACAGGTTGCATCCATGATAGAAGAAGGAACTCAGAAGGGGACAGACCCAATTCGAGATCGTGCTATTTTAGAACTTTTGTATGGTTGTGGCCTTCGGATTGGGGAATTGGCCATTCTTCGTTGGGAGGATACAGACCTTTCGGAACGATGGATTCGGGTACAGGGAAAAGGAAGTAAGGAACGGATGCTCCCTGTAGGGAGACTTGCTGTTCAGGCTCTTTTGGCATGGAGAGATGAATGTGAACAAAAGAGCCCTTTTTTGTTTCCAGGGGAGGAAGAGGGGCATCTTGCTATTCGCACAATTCGAAGAGTTGTTGTTCGAGCGGCTCGGCGGGTAGGCCTTTCTGGAGTAACTCCTCATATGCTTCGCCATAGCTTTGCTACTCATATGTTGGAAGGCGGAGCCTCTATTCGCGTAATGCAGGAACTGTTAGGGCACGAAAGTCTTATAACAACACAACGTTATCTTACTGTAACGGCGGAACATTTAAAAGAAAGTTACTATAAGGCTTTTTCTAGTATAAGAGGAGATGATTGAGCTGTTTAAGGGAACTACTGTTCTGTGCGTTCGTCGAGGGCAGACAGTTGCTATGGCTGGAGATGGTCAGGTTACTCTCGGGGATCAGATCATTAAAGCTGGTGCTCGTAAAGTCCGTCGTCTTTATAAAGGGAAAGTGATTGCTGGTTTCGCTGGGAGTACAGCTGATGCCATGACATTGTTAGAGCGTTTTGAGACCCGTCTCGAAGAAAACAGTGGAGATTTAATGCGGGCAGCTGTCTCTCTTGTAAAGGAGTGGAGACTTGATCGGGCACTAAGAAAGCTCGAAGCGCTCATGCTTGTGGCAGATAAAGAGCATACCCTTCTCCTTTCAGGGGCTGGTGATGTCCTTGAACCAGAACATAATGTGGCTGCTATTGGATCAGGCGCTGGTTTTGCCTTGGCAGCGGCGAGAGCTTTTTTGGAAGCAAGTGATTGGGAGGCCCCAGAAATAGCGAAACGTTCTATTGAGTTGGCTGCAGATATTTGTATTTATACAGATAAAGAAGTAACGGTTGAGGTGATTGGAGAATGATAATAGTACCAAAGGAGGGACACAATCTGACCCCTCGCCTTATAGTGGAATTCCTCGATCGTTATATTGTAGGACAAGATAGGGCTAAGAAAGCAGTGGCAATTGCTCTTCGTAATCGAATTCGACGCCGGAATCTTCCACAAAACTTGGCTAATGAGATTGCTCCTAAAAACATTCTCATGGTAGGGCCCACAGGTGTGGGCAAAACGGAGATCGCCAGAAGACTGGCTGATCTTACGCAAGCTCCTTTTGTGAAAGTT
The DNA here is from genome assembly GCF_002398115.1 of Aminobacterium sp. UBA4908. NCBI lineage: Bacteria > Thermotogati > Synergistota > Synergistia > Synergistales > Aminobacteriaceae > Aminobacterium > Aminobacterium sp. UBA4908. The sequence continues at coordinate 610,033 of NZ_DHCG01000002.1, read as the reverse complement.
GAAGCTACGAAATTCACAGAAGTAGGCTATGTAGGGCGAGATGTAGAATCTATGATTCGCGATCTCGTAGAAGCTGCTGTTGCCATGGTTAAGAAAAATAAGATAGAAGAAGTTCAAGCTCCGGCAGCGGAGAGGGCCGAGCTGCGTCTTGTAGATGTCCTTATTCCTAAACCGGAACGTCGACCAGGTGTTCCTGACTTTATGAAAATTTTTTCAGGAAAAGCAGAAGAACCGGAGACTGTTTCGGCTTCAGAAGAAGATCAGATTCGGGAATCTACCCGTAATAAAGTTCTTTCTCTACTAAAAGCAGGAAAACTCGATGAGCGAGAGGTTGAGTTGGAAATTACCGAAAATGCAATGGCTGCCGCTATCCCCCTTCTTGGTGGAGCAGGTATGGATTCTATGGGAATGAATATTAGTGAGATGTTAGGAGGGCTCTTGCCCAAGAAGACCAAGAAAAGACGTATGAAAGTAGCAGAGGCCCGTAAAATATTGCAGGCAGAAGAGGCAGAAAAACTCATTGATATGGAAAGTGTTGCTAATATCGCTTTAGAGAAGGCACAAGAAGAAGGCATCGTGTTTATAGATGAACTTGACAAGGTCGTGTCGAAAGGGACATCGAGTGGTCCTGATGTTAGCAGGGAAGGGGTACAGAGAGATCTTCTCCCTGTAGTAGAAGGTTCTTCTGTACAAACAAAGTACGGCATAGTTAAAACCGATCATATTCTTTTTATAGCTGCAGGAGCTTTTTCAAGCGTTAAACCTTCGGATCTTGTCCCAGAGCTTCAAGGGCGTTTCCCCATTCGCGTAGAACTTCAACCTCTGGGTAGAGAGGAATTAGCAAGGATTCTGGTAGAGCCGGAAAATAGTCTCATAAGACAATACCAGGCTTTAATCAGCACTGAGAATGTGGATATACAATTTTCCGACGATGCCATCCAGGAAATTGCCATTATGGCTGAAAGAATGAATTCGGAAATGGAAAATATCGGCGCTCGTCGTCTTCATACCATGATTGAACAGCTTTTGGAGGATATTAGCTTTACGGCACCGGAGCGACAGGGAGAGGCTATTCACATTGACTCTCAATTTGTGCGAGAAAGACTCTCTCCTCTCATGGAAGATACAGACTTGCGGAAATATTTGCTTTAAAAATATCAGGAGGGATTAATAATGGTGAAAGGTGAGAAGAAAATGGTGGATAAAAACTCTATTATAGTCGAAGATCCAGCAATGAAAGATTTGCTTGAAAAGACGAGACAGGTAGGAAGAGCCCTTCAAAGCAGACGGGAAGGGACAAAACCAGATTATAACAAACTGGCAAAGCTTCTTTGCGAATTTTCTACCGCAAATGTCTATATTATTAATAGAGACGGACGAATTTTAGGCCATTCTTGGGTCAGTGAATATCATTCAGAGGCAGTAGCCAATTTCCTTGAGAGAGGATATATGCCTGAGAATTTTGTTGAAAGGATGAACCAGCATCGAGAGTCTATATTGAGCGAGACAGATGGTTATCTTTTTGATGATGAAGTAACAACTGAAGATGCTCCAGAGAAACACACTCTTTATGTTCCTATTTATGGTTCAGCTGAACGTTTGGGAACGTTGTTATTGGTTCGTTTCTTTGAGCCTTTTTACATGAAAGATCTTATTTTGGCAGAGTATCTGGCAACTCTTGTTGGTATTGAAATTCTTCATGACCGTACCAAACTCATTGAAGAGCGAGCACGAGAGCGACTTGTTGTTCAGATGGCCATGCGGGCTCTCTCTTACTCTGAAGTCGAATCGATAAAGCATATTATTGCGGAACTTGGGGCTCATGAGGGAGTTGTAATAGCCAGTAAAGTCGCAGATAGAGTAGGAGTAACCCGAAGTGTTATCGTCAATGCTTTAAGAAAGCTCGAAAGTGCCGGTATTATAGAGAGCCGCAGTTTAGGAATGAAGGGGACGTTTATAAAGATTCTCAGCCCACTTTTCGTAGAGGAGCTGGGAATGTTTTTGCCCCAGGCATAAAGTCTGAGAAAGAAAAGGCCGATATTACTTTCAGGGGGGTGATTAGCTGTGATTGTCGATAAAGCGTGGAAGGTGGCAGAAAAAGACCTCGAAGGTCTAGCTCGACGTTTTCAGGCTGTGGGGAGCAATCTGGCTAACGCCAATACTCCGGGATACGGGCGAAAAGAAATTTCTTTTGAAGATCAGCTAAAAAAAGTTGTTTTTGGTCCGGATACGTTGCTTCTTGAGGTGACACATAATAAACATATTCCGACAGGACCTTTGAATATTAACGCTGTCCAGCCTTTGGATCATCAGATTTATGACGAGAAAGTGCGGCTTGACAGCAATAATGTAGATGTGGAAATAGAGATGGCTAAAATGGCGGAAACCCGCCTTGCTTATCAGGCCATGACAAGGTTGATGGGCAAGAAGAGTTCCATGTATCGTCTTGTTATAGGAGGCCGGTGATGAGAGTATTTCGCACAATTGACATAGCCGGGAGTTCTTTAACTGCCCATAGGTTATGGATGGATGTGATTGCTTCCAATCTGGCAAATGTGAATACGACTCGAACAGAAACAGGTGGTTCTTATGCTCGCAAAACTCCTGTTTTTGCCGAAATTCTGGCAACGGAGGAAAAAAGACAGTGTGGTGGAGGCGTGAGAGTTGTAGATATAGCAGAAGATACGCAACCTCCCCGTCTGGTTTATCAGCCAGACCACCCAGATGCAGATGAGCGGGGGTATGTGGCTTATCCTAATGTAAATGTAGTTCGAGAAATGGCAGATATGATGACAGCCAGCCGATCATACGAGGCGAATTTGGCAGTAGCGGATGGAGTTAAGAATATGTGGAATGGGGCCTTGGATATCCTCCGCGGCTAAGAATTTTAAATTAAACCATAAGGCCTACATGACTTCCTTCTGGGGACACAGCATGTGTCCCCTTTTTTGTCGTTGCGAAGTGAAATGATATGCTAAAATTAAACAGTTGCTTTCATAGGATAATTTATACATTATTTATTAAATCTCGTGAGGAGGGTTTTTATGGATCTTGTTCGGCTTGATCTCAACAAATTCGGCCCTCAAGTTGAAAAGAAAAGCGCTCTGTCTACTGTGGATGGCAACTGCACGCAGCATCCTTCTTTCGAAGATATTCTTACCCAATCTCTCGTAAAGGTTAATGATCTTCAGCAAGATGCAGATGTTATGGTTCAAAAGCTTGCTGTTGGTGATGTAGATGACGTGTCGACGGTGGTTCTTTCCGTTCAAAGAGCAGAGATGGCGTTGCGAATGATTACCGAGGTCCGAAATAAACTTTTGGACGCATACCAGCAGCTCGCCCGCATGCCGGTTTAGTTTCTATTCCTTTATAATATAAGATAATTGAGATGAATGAGCTTATTCAGTTAAAGAATAGATTTCTCACATTTTGGTCCTCGCTTAGACAATGGCAGAAGTGGTCTATCATGGGAGCTGCCGTATTGGTTGTGGCTGCTCTTTTATTGCTGATTCTCTGGGGAGGGCGTCCTGTCTATGAGCCCCTTTTTGCCAATCTCGATGTAAGCGATGAGGCCTCAATTGTGGCCTATCTTAAGGAACAGAAAGTACCCTACCGATTAGATCCTGCGGCGAATGCCATCTTGCTTTCTAAAGATCAAGTTTATGAGGTCCGTTTGGCCCTTGCTCAACAAGGATTGCCCAAGGGAGGCAATGTTGGGCTTGAACTTTTTGATGAAGCTAAGATGGGCATGAATGAATTTCAACAGCGAGTAACGTTCCTCAGGGCTCTTGAAGGGGAGTTGGCCCGAACAATTAGCCAGGTAGAAGCTATAGAATATGCAAAGGTAAATATTGTAATCCCAGAACAACATCTTTTCCTTGAACAGCAGCAACCTTCTACGGCTTCTGTTCTTGTTCGTTTGAAGCCTGGCAGGGAAATTGGGCCGAATCAAGTAAAAGCCATAGTTCATCTTGTATCTCATAGTGTTGAGGGGTTGACTCCAGAGTATGTTACAGTAGTAGATACGAGCGGTAAGGTGCTTTCAGATCTCTTGGATCAGGAGCTTTTTGTTTATACACAGTCGGGAGTTGGGCAAACGGTTTCTTCCGTACAACGAGAGCTCGAGCGTCAACAAGAGAAAGAATTGGAACATAAAGTTCGCCAAATGCTTGAGCGAGTGTATGGGCCGGGCCATGTTGTTGTTCGGGTAAAAGTAGATCTTGACTTTGATAAGAAACAAAGTCGGCAAAAAGATTATGTCCCAGGATCAACGGGAAAAGGCGTTCTTCGTAGCCAGCAGAATATGGAAGAAAGTTTCACTGGTACAGGTTCTCCTGTGGGAGGTGCCCCTGGCACAACCACAAATATACCGGGCTACGCTATCGGAGCTCCTTCTAGTGGTATGAACGAATACAATAAGACAGATGTGGTGAGTAACTATGAGATTTCTACGCGAGAGAGCGAGAAAATAGATACACCGGGGGCTGTCCGGCGATTAACGGCATCTGTTCTTGTAGATGCGGAGCTTGATGAAAATAGGAATGAAGAGCTTCGAAATCTTGTTGCTCCTGCTTTAGGGCTGGATGTAAATCGTGGGGACCAGTTAGTGATACAGGGGATGAAGTTCTCCACTACCTTGGCAGATGCGCTGAAGGAACAAATGCAACAAGAGCGCCGTGCACGTCTCATTATGTTCCTTGTGGGCTTGGCGATTCTATTGCTTGTGTCTGCACTCGGAGCTCTTTGGTGGGTGCGAAGGAGAAAAACTCTTCGTCAACAGAAAGGGATGGGGACAGGTTCTGTAGAGAGTGGGAACGCTATCCCTTCGATTCAGGACCTTCTTGCATCGCCAGAGCTCTTGGAATCACAAGGAGAGCTGGCTGTTCTTGAAGAACAGTTGCGCGCATATGCGAAAAACAAACCTGAAGAGGTCGCGAGCTTGGTTCAAGAGTGGATTTCTGAAGATATGTAGATAGAGGGGTAGGAGGACGCAGTATGGCACGTGTGTCAAGCAGTAAGGATTTTCAGGGAAAAGAGAAGGCAGCGATTCTACTCGTTTCGTTAGGGAATGAGATTGCAGCTGATATCTACAAACATTTTGATGAAGCCACCATGGAAGTCATTACTCTTGAGATAGCAAATCTCGGGAAAGTTACTCCCGAACAGAAGCTAGATGTGCTTAAAGATGCACAGGAAATGTTATTGGCCAGAGAATATATGGCTCGTGGCGGAGTGGAATATGCTAGAGATATTCTAGAACGAGCGTTGGGACCGGAACGAGCACAGAACTTGCTGGCTCGAATTACCGCAAGCCTTCAGGTTCGTCCTTTCGACTTTATGCGCCACACTGATCCTCAACAACTTTTGAGTTTTATACAAGGTGAGCATCCACAAACAATTGCCTTGATTCTGTCGTATCTTGAGCCAGAACAATCGGCACAAGTAATTGGTGGGCTTCCTGCTGTAATGCAGGCAGAAGTAGCTAAACGGATAGCTCGGATGGACAGGATTACTCCTGAAGTTTTACGGGAAGTGGAGCGTGTGCTTGAAAGAAAGTTGAGTACAGTCATGGGGCAAGATTTTACTCTGGCTGGTGGCATCGATGCTATTGTGAATATTATTAATAATGCCGATCGAGGAACAGAAAGAAATATTATGGAGCACTTGGAAGAGAATGATCCAGAGCTCGCAGAAGAAATTAAACGCCGTCTCTTTGTCTTCGAAGATATTCTTAAAATGGACGATCGTTCTTTACAGAGAGTCCTTCGCGAAGTAGAGATGAAGGAACTGGCTCTTGCCCTCAAAGGGGCCACAGAAGATTTGCGGAGCAAATTTTTCAAGAATATGTCGAAACGTGCTGCTGAAATGTTGAAAGAGGACATGGAATTTATGGGGCCTGTACGTGTAAGAGACGTAGAGGAGTCACAGCAAAAAATTGTCAATGTAATTCGTGCGCTGGAAGATGTAGGAGAAATAGTTATCTCTCGCGGCGGAGAGGAAGAGTTGGTTGTCTAAATATATCCGCCATAATATTATTCGAGCGGTTCGAATTTTGCCGGAAGCAGTTCGTATTGGTGTTTCCTCTGAAGAAGCGCAGAAAAAGTCTTTCCCGGAAGATACGAAGAACGAACGTCTTCTTCCTTCCGATGACATAAATAGCCATGCTTTAGAAATAGATAAATTAAAACTTGAAGTTACCAGTCTCCAACAGGAACTAAAAGAAGCTCTTAGTCGAAATCGAGCGCTGGAGGAAGATTTCCTTCAACGCAAACTTGTTTTAGAAGAAGAGCACAAAAAAGTGCTAGTTGCTTTAGAGGAGCAAAAGGAAAAAATTTTTAAACAAGCTCATAAAGAGGGGTTCCAAAAGGGGCAAGAAAAAGGGTATACAGAAGGTCAATCTAAGGCCCAAAAGGAAGTGGAAAAAGAATATTTTCACCGATTTTCCAGACTTGTTGAGTCATTTAATTCAATTCATGAAACTCTCTCTAAAGAGAGGGCTTCTCTTGCCCAATATCATCTTCCTTGCCTTATAAGATTATGGGAAACGACCCTCTCGAGAATGCTTAAGAGAAGTGTTTCTATAGATTCTCAAACGGCAGTTCGCGTATTGGAAGCGATTTTGCATCGGATCAGTGATAAGGAGAAAGTCGTTATATACCTTCACCCCTGCGATCTGGACTTTATAGAGGGTCAGAAAAATGCATATAGTGATCTCTTACGGGGGATTAAAATATTGGAATTTCACGCAGATGACCATGTAGACGCAGGAAGTTGCATAGTTGAAACGAATATGGGTATTTATGATGCCCGCTGGAGAACACAGCTTGAGCAAATTAACGAAGAAATAGATACGTTGCTTATGGAGGAGGGCTCCAGCCTTGACGCCCAACCAGAATAGAGCACATCTTTTAGATGTACTTGAATCTCGCCTCTCAAAAACGCAGCTTATTAAAATTAATGGCCGAGTTGTGCAGGTCGTTGGCCTCGTAGTTGAGTCTCAAGGCCCTGATGTGAGGGTGGGAGATTTATGTCAAATACGATTTCGAGACAGCTTACGTTCACTTAACGCAGAAGTCGTCGGTTTTAGAGAGGATAGAGTTCTTCTTATGCCTTTAGGAAGCCTTAAAGATGTGGGACCAGGTTGTGACGTTGTTTCTAAGGAACGTCCCCTTGGAGTTCATGTTGGCAAGGGGCTTTTAGGAAGAGTGCTCGACGGTCTCGGACAACCTATGGATGATAAAGGGCCTATAGCTGGATCTGACCTGTATCCTCTTTATGCTGAACCCCCTCACCCCCTTCGTAGGCAGATGATCCGAACCCCTATTTCTGTGGGAGTTAAAGCAATAGATGGTCTTACGACCCTTGGAACAGGCCAGCGAATTGGTATTTTTGCAGGGTCCGGAGTAGGGAAAAGCACCCTGCTGGGCATGATGGCCCGCAATACTGAGGCTGATATAAATGTCATTGCCCTCGTAGGGGAGCGGGGCCGTGAAGTTCGAGAATTTATAGACCATGATTTAGGGTCTGATGGTTTGCGTCGTTCTGTTCTTGTTATTGCCACATCGGATCAATCCCCTCTTATTCGCCTGAAGGCGGCTTTGACGGCAACGGCCATTGCGGAGTTTTTTAGGGATCAGGGTAAAAATGTTCTTTTGATGATGGACTCTGTTACTCGTGTGGCGAGAGCTCAACGAGAAGTTGGTTTAGCTATAGGAGAGCCTCCTACTACGCGAGGATATACTCCTTCTGTCTTTGAAACGCTCCCGAGACTTCTTGAACGGGCTGGAGCAGGAGAACGGGGAAGTATCACTGGAATTTATACCGTGCTCGTTGAGGGAGACGATATGAACGAGCCAGTTGCCGATACAGTCCGCGGTATCCTAGACGGACACGTAGTTCTTTCACGGCGGATAGCTTCCAGAAATTTTTATCCTGCCATTGATATTCTCAATAGCGTAAGTCGAGTTATGTCTTCCGTTGTTTCTAGAGAGCATCTCGGTGCCGCAGCCCGTGTTCGAGAAGCCCTGGCTACATATAGTGAAGCTGAAGACCTTATTAATATAGGGGCCTATAAAGATGGATCCAACCCCAAAATAGATTGGTCTTTGAAACATATAGAGTCAATCCACAATTTTTTGCGTCAGAAAACAGATGAACATTTTTCTTTGGACGAAACAACGCAATGGCTTATGTCTCTTGCCCCTCAAGCCGAAAAAGAATAAGGGCGGTTCCATAATTGGAGGAGCGTTAGGGAAGCATGATAAATAAAATTCAGCGTTTCCAAAGGATCCTTACCACAAGAGAAAAAATTCGTGATGAAGAGCGCCTTTTTTTAAGTGAGGCTAGAAATCATGAAGACCGTATCATTCTCTGTGTAAAAGGGCTTCAACAGCAAAGGCAGGAAGCTTTAAGTATTTTTGAAGACCAGGAAGGCCAAGTCTGTGGTACCGCCGTAAGGCTATCGACGTTATAGAAGAAGAAATCCATCAAGCGAATGAGGCCCTTCAAAAAGTAAGGGAAAGTATTTGTCAGTCAGAAGAAAGATTAGTGGAAAAACATAAAGAAGTACGCATTATGGAAAAATATGTAGGGAAGCTTCGATATCAGTATCGAGAATTTTTGTTGTTGGCGGAGCAAGAAGAGCTTGACGATATAGCTTCTGTACGCCATGTGGAAAAGATGGGAGAGTGACACAATGACTGGTAAGATGGGAATGGAAAGAGTTTTTAATCGCATTTCCCAAATACAGGAGCGTTTTTATCCAGTACCTCCCCTTAAAAGAGAGATGGAGAAAAAAGAACAATTCGTCCATGTCCTTCAGGAAGCAGAGAGGGGTCAAGAGCTTTTTGGAAGTACGGCCTTTAAAAAAAGACCTCATGTAGAGGATCCTCAATCTGCGGCGGAAAAGGCTATTCGAAAATATGGAAGAGCTTACAGTGTGAACGAGGACCTTATACGGGCTGTGATAAAGATGGAGTCTGGTGGCAATAAAGATGCTCTTTCTCCTAAAGGAGCGATGGGGCTTATGCAACTTATGCCGGGAACGGCTCAAATGTTAGGAGTATCTGATCCTTTCGACCCAGAAGAAAACATCCGTGGGGGAGTAAAATATCTCGCTTTACTGGCCGATAAATATAATGGGGACGTAGAGAAGGTGCTTGCTGCTTATAATGCAGGTCCGGCAAGAGTCGATTCTTTTGGAGGGATCCCACCTTTTTCGGAAACTCAGCGATATGTTCGAAATGTATTAGCTGAATATAGGAGAAATATGGGGAGCGATTAAAGAATGCCTGAGGAACTCTGGCCTGAAGTAGAACAGGAAGTGGATGAAGAACAGAGCTCATCTCGGCTTGCCTCTTCTCGCAAGAGAGAGGGAAAGGGACGTCGGAGGTGGAGCTTTTTTTTTATTGCTTTTTTTGTGGTCATTGGCATTATTACGGGTCTTTACTTAACAGGAGTTTGGGATCTACGCCCAACGCTGTCTTCCTTTTTATATAAGTTGCCTGTAGTAGGACACCCCTTGGCAGAACGTTTGGGGCTTACATCATCTCTTCCTCTTTCTGCTGATGAAAGAAGACGTATGGAGCTTGAAGAGTGGACAGAGCGTCTCAATGAGCAAGAGGCAGCTATGAATGAAACTCAGGCTCATATCGATATGTTAATGACGGAATTAGTAGAGAAAGAAAAAAAATTGGCTGTGAAAGAGGCTGCTTTTGTCGCTTCGCAAAAACAGGAAATAAAAAAAGAGCCAGAAACTGTAGAAGCATTTCAATCTTTAGTCCAGACCTTTCAGGAGATGTCGCCTCGCAAGGCTGCTTCCATTTTGGAAGAGCTAAAACGAGATTTAGCAGTGGAAATCCTGCTTCATATGCCGGAAGATGGAGTTGCAGCTATCTTGGCACGTATGGACCCTGCACGATCGGCACGATTGACAGAGCAGCTTGCTCTAGAGAAAGACAGGTGAGAAGTGCATGTCCGATAGCCTTTTTCAATTGATCTCTTCGTCTTTTTTTTGTGGGCAGAGTCAGTCAGAAAGTAATGAAACAATGTTTCAAGGAGCAGCTGAATTACAAAATATGGATTTTGCCCTTCTCATGACTCTCTTGACGGGAGAGAACAGAGAGTTGTTAGCAGAAAATGTTTCTCTCGTAGATATTACAGGCACAGACGAAATAAAAGAAGAAGAGAACAAAGAAGAGAACAAAGAAGAGAACAAAGATGAGAAGGAAGATGAGAAGGAAATCAAGGGAGACGTAATGCCAGATTTGTCCCTCTCTCTTCTAGGATGCGCACCTTTGAGGACTTCAAGCGCGATGATTTCATCTTCATCTAAAGCTGAAAGCGAACAAGATGGGGTGTTAGAGTTGAAGTCGGAACTGCGATCAGGATGGAAGTCTGAAGAAAAAGTTGATTCTCTTCGTTTAGACAAAGAAACAGAGGGAACAGAGGATGCTCCATCATTATTGGTTCCAGAAGAAAAAGGGAACGACGACACAGAAGAGAATATTTCAAATTCACCGTTTCCCTCAAAAAAGAAAGAATTTGAGAAGCTTTTAGGTTTATCTCCACGTAAAGTTTCTCTTATAAAAAACGGTATGGATTCTGCTACTGCAGTTGTGGAAAGGGTTGCGATTACCTCAGACAAGCCTGTGGTGAACGGACAAAATATATCTAAAGAAGAGGCTCTCTATTTGAGCGATAAAAAAATAAAACAAGCGGGAGATTCCTCCTTATTGGAGAAAAGTTCGGGACAAGCACAAGGGGAATCAGCTTTTCGTATACAGATGCCTGTTTATGAGGGGAGTGCCTCTTCTACGCTCTTCTCTCGCAAAGAGGCGATGATGCCTTTTGAAATTTTAGAAAAAGAACCTTCTGTCTCTCGTCATAAAGTGCAGGAGGAGGGAGTCCTTTTGGCAGGAACTGTATCTACCAAACAGCCAGAATTCTCTGCGGCACAAGTAGCTCTTCAGAGAGGTGTCTATCTTGGAGGGGACCCGTCAGAATGTTTTCAGACAGGCTTGTCTCATGTTTTACGGTTTCTTCATACGCGAGGAGAAACGAGAGCTACTGTTGTTATAGATCCTCCAGCTTTAGGGCGGGTTGATGTAGAACTTGTGTCCACACAGCGAGGGCTGGAAGCACTGTTTCGCGTTGGAAACGAGCAGCTTAGACAGACAGTTCAAGAGCAATTGCCTATTTTAAAATCTTCCTTCCAACAACAAGGATTGATTTTAGCTGATTGTTCTGTAGATGTAAGGGATGAAAGAGGTTCGCAGCATCACCCTCAAGAGTCCAAAGGGCGGAAGTTTTCCTTTGGGACACAAGAGGATGATGTAGACGCAGTCTTGGCTTTTAGAATAGACCTGGAACAGGGGTTGCTGTTCTGGATGGCATAAGGAGGGACGGAGTATGTTCGTTCAGGGGACAGAATATACGGTTTATGGAGGCGAAGCCTTTCCTAAGACAACGGGAATTCAAGATACGGACTCTCAAAGTGGTCCTAAAAAGACGAGCCAAAAAACAGATGATGGCCTTGGCAAGGATGCGTTTTTTAAGATTCTTATTGCGCAACTTACCCATCAAGATCCTCTGAATCCTCTTCAAGACAGGGACTTCATAGCTCAAATGGCTCAGTTCACCACAGTGGAGCAGCTGACAAATGTTGCTAAAGTCGTAGAAGAGATGGCTACTGTCAATAAAGGAACAGCAGTTTCCTACATAGGTAGAAACGTCAGTTTCTATGATGAAAATGGCCAACTTCAAGCTGGAAAGGTAGAAGCAGTTCGTTTCGATGAAAAGAAGGGCGTTATGCTTGTGTTGTCGGATCTGTCGGGCATATCGAGCAAGAAAATTGAAATCGGCATGCGGGAAGTTCTTGCTGTTGCGTAAAACAGGGTTTCAGTTTCCTCCTGATCTTTCCGACATTATGTATATGAGATAGAGATAAAAGGCCTCCACGGACGGGCAGGCTCATCTGAAGCAAGGGAATGCGCATTTCTCATTGTTAGGAGGTATACAGAAATGCTAAGATCCCTGATGACGGGAGTAAGTGGAGTTAGAGGACATCAGACTCTGCTTGATGTAGTTGGAAATAATATTGCGAATGTCAACACTGTAGGGTTTAAAAAGTCTACAGTGACTTTTCAAGATCTTCTTTACCAGACATCCAGAGGTGCTTCCTCCCCTCAGGATAATCGTGGTGGAATCAACCCCATGCAGGTGGGACTTGGCGTGAATATTGGAGCTATTGAGACCATACATTCTCAAGGTCAGCTTCAATATACAGGTAATAGAACGGACATGGCCATTCAGGGCGATGGGTATTATGTTATGAGTGATGGGGGGAGAACTCTCTACTCTCGTGCCGGAAACTTTATCCTGGACGCAAATGGCAATATAGTTCAGTCAGGAACTGGGTATATGCTAAAAGGATACACTCTGGAAACAGACCCAAATGATCCGACTCGTTATATAAAGGGGACCCAGCTTGTGGATATGACCATTCCTGTAGGGCAAAAGCTTCCTGCTAAGGCGACAACTCTTTCGGGGTTTCGTTGCAATCTCGATAGCCGGGTAGGTGCCTATCTTCCCATGGGTTTTCTTACAAATGGCGTAAAGGCTACGGGGATTCTCAACGGTGTTGATAGGGCTATTACTTTTGGTTCAGGAACCGACGTGAACTCTTTCCTCACTATAAAGGTGGGAGATCAGACGATCCAAATGAAGCTTAATGGTGTAGATCAAAATACGAAGCGACCTAAATTAACTGATAACACCTTTGCTCTCGACGGGAATACGTATAATGTAACCTTCGATAGCGAATCAGGTGTGTTAAAGATGAAAAATGCTGATGCGGGCAAACCCAATGATGCGTGGGAGTACGAGCTGGGTGCCATGATGGATTATGAAGTCTTCAGCGTCGCGGAAAATGACGGGACAGAGCACCATTATTTAGTGGAGTTTAATGATCTAGGAAGTCGGAGTGGGGATCGTGAGCTTGTTTTATGGGGTGTTGATAATGCCTCGACGATAAGTCGTTTTAGTACAAATGTCACAGCATCTCATGACGGCACCTTTATAGATCCGTCTGGGAAGGGGCTTTCTCTGGGGTCTAATTTCCCTGTAGGGGAACTTTTTGCAGTTCCTTCTTCTAAGGGGCAAGGGTTGGAGATTCGACAAGGAGCGGCTTCAGGGGATGTGCTTACAACTATAAATCAAAGAATTCCTAGCACTCACGTGACAAAACTAGATGTATTTGATAGCTTGGGAAATAGTCATACCCTTGAAGTGAGTTGGGAAAAAATTGACAATAATCAATGGCGTTGGAGAGCGTGGTTACCTACCGAATCTGGTATTACCCTAAAAGATAACACGGGGATTATTTCTTTCGGAAGCGATGGGAAAATAGAAACGGCTTCCGCTACTCCTACTATGTTCTTAGGGTTTGGAGCCCTAGGAGCAGAGGACGCTTCCATAAAGCTTGATTTTAGCGGCCAGTCTTTTGGGAAAGAAGAAATAGAAGGGGTTACTCAGTACGGTTCGGCTTTTACTACAAAAGCTTATTATCGAGACGGCTACGAAATGGGTGTCCTCAACGATTTTGCTGTAGGGAGTGATGGCACTGTCGTAGGGGTTTATAGCAATGGGGAGAGTAGAGCCCTTTATCGTCTCGGTCTTGCTATTTTTGCGAACCCATCTGGCCTTGAAAAAGCAGGAAATACTGCTTTTATTGAGAGTGCTAACTCGGGAATAGCGCAGGTTGTTTCTCCCTTAGAGGGTGGGGCCGGAAAGATTTCTGGTGGATCTCTGGAGATGGGAAACGTGGATCTTTCTGAAGAGTTTGTTCGTCTTATTATTGCTCAGAGAGGGTTTCAGGCGAATGCCCGAGTTGTTACAACCAGCGATCAGGTTTTGGAAGAACTCGTCAATATGAAACGTTAGAGTAAGGGGGGGATTAGATGATAACCCTTACCCGTTTTAATGGAGAGCAATTTGTTCTCAACGGCGATCTGATCGAAACAGTGGAGACCACACCAGATACCGTGATAAAACTGATAAACAATCATCGGTACGTGGTTCGTGAATCTGTAAAGGACGTAGTTGATCTCGTAGTTGCATATCGAAACCGCATTTGGCGACCTTCTTCTTATTCAGAAGGCATAAATGCTCAACAACAGGAGGAGTAAAACTAAAACAGGGTTTTACTTTATTATGGGAGGGATTATTCTGTGGATCTGGCAACAGTGGTAGGGCTTTCCATAGCACTTATATTAGTCGTAGGAGGCATTGTGGTCGGTGGTGACCCAATGGCTTTTCTCGATTTCCCGTCCCTCCTCATCACAGTTGGTGGAACTTTAGGCGTTGTTATCATGTCGAGCCCTATGGATCGTTTTAAAAATATCGGCAAAATATTAGGCCGTGCTTTCTTTTCAAAAAGTCCGGATCTAGTCTCGTTGGTACAAACGATAGTAAGTTTTGCAGAAAAAGCTCGACGTGAAGGCCTTCTGGCACTTGAAAGCGATGCTGCAGAGCTTGATAATGAGTTTTTAAGGAAATCTATTCAGCTTGTTGTGGATGGAACAGATCCAGAACTCGTAAAGGCGATTCTAGATACAGAGATAGGTATTTTGGAAGAACGACATGTGTCTAATAAGAGTATGTTCGATACAATGGCAGAAATGGCCCCGGCCTTCGGAATGTTGGGGACGCTTATCGGGCTTATTGCTATGTTAAAGAACCTGGATGATCCAGATGCTTTGGGGCCGGGCATGGCTGTCGCTCTTATCACTACTTTTTATGGTTCCTTTATCGCCAATATTTTTGCTCTCCCCATCTCCCGAAAGCTTTCAACGCGGTCTTCGGAGGAAGTTATGGCGAGGGAGCTTATGGTAGAAGGTGTTTTGGCGATTCAGGCGGGAGAAAACCCACGGATAGTCGAGGAGAAATTGAAAGTTTTCCTTCCACCACAACAGCGGGAGCGGTTGGAAGAAGAAGAGCGTCAAGCCAAAGAAGGAGTAGCCTAATAATGGCTCGTCGTCGACGACAACATGAAGAGAAAACCGGAAATTGGCTGACGACATATAGCGACATGGTTACGTTGTTATTGACTTTTTTTGTTCTTCTCTTTTCCTTCTCTAATTTGGATGTCGAAAAATTCCAAAAGATGATCATTTCCTTTAAAGGGGCATTAGGTGTTTTGCCCGGGGGAAGATCTTTAGAGGAAGGAGGAGGTGTGTATGGCGGATTTGAGGGACGAGATGCAGGGGAATCAGATAAAAGTACCGTTGATACCCGGGAAATAGCAAAAGGGTTGAGGCTTTTTTTAAAACAGGAAGGGTTGGAACATCAGGCAGTTGTTCGAGTTGACCAGCGTGGAATCACGGTCTCTATTTCTGATCAGCTTCTTTTTGATACAGGCCAAACTGATATGAAACCAGAGGGGAAACGGATCCTTTACAAATTAGCTCAACATCTGAAAAATATAGTTCCGGCTATGTCTATAGAAGGGCACACAGATAGTGTTCCCCTTCGGGGGGGACCTTTGAAAAATAATTGGGGACTAGCAGCGTTACGGGCAGCTACGGTAGCGTCTTATCTTCAGGAAAGCGGAAGTATCGAGCCTCGAAAACTTCAAGCCGTTTCTTATGGTGCTTTCCGTCCGATTGTTCCCAACGATACGCCGGAACATCGGGCCTTGAATAGGCGTGTGGATGTGGTGATTCTTTCCCAGTATCCCAAATGATGTACAATAAACCTCTGGGAGGAAAGACGACATGATGAAAAGATTTCTCGTGTTTATTATGATAGGGGTCATTGCTTTTTGTGTTGGTTTTGGAGGCGGATTATTGGCAAGTCGATTTTTGCTTCGACCTGCTTCTGTAGCTTCTGCTTCTGGGGTCAGCATTGAAGAGCCGGGCCCGGTGTGTAACATAGGAGAGTTTATAACGAACCTTTCCGGTGTGGATGGGGGAGTGGTGAGCTTCACTTTGGCTTTGGAGCTTTCAAGTCCTAAAGCTCTTGAAACTTTGCAGAAAGAGAGCTGGAAGATGCGTATTACTAATGAAGTGCTCCTTGTAGCCAAAGGTAAGACGGCTTCTGAATTACGTAGTGCTGAAGGAGTTCTAGAACTTGCCGAAGAGGTGAAGCAGGGTATTAACGTGATGGTTCCCCCAGTAAAAGGGCAGGTTCCCGTAAAGAGGGTTCTTTTCCAGAGTTTTGTCCTTCAATAGATGATCTTTAAATAACAACTAGAGGAGGTGGTGGAGCTATGTGCCCAGACGTTCTTTCACAAAACGAAATAGACTCTTTGCTAGATGCTCTCTCGAGTGGCAGTTTTGATTTAGATTCTATGAATGCTGATTCTGAAGAGAGAAAAATTAAGGTTTATGATTTCCGAAGACCTGATAAATTCAGCAAAGATCAGCTCCGGGCTATACAGATGATTCATGAATCCTTTGCCAGACAGCTGACCACCACTCTTTCTACCATGGTCCGTTCTATGGTATCTGCGGAGGTTGCTTCTGTAGATCAATTGGCTTACGATGAATTTGTCCGCTCTCTTGTTCAGCCGACAGTTATAGGGATATTGGAGATGTACCCCTTTAGCGGGAATGCTTTGATTGAGATTAATCCTAACTTAGTATTCGCCATTATTGATCGAATGTTAGGTGGTAAGGGCGAATTTTCAGGGAAAGCTCGTGATCTTACAGATATTGAGCGTATGGTTATAGAACGGGTTATTATGAGGATGCTCGAACTTCTCGAAGAAAGCTGGAGTACTGTAGTAGATGTTCGCTTCCGTTTTGAAAACATGGAGAGCAACCCATTTTTTGTCCAAATTTGTCCTGGCACCGATATGGTGTTGTTAGTAATTTTAAAACTGAAAGTGGCAGATGTGGAAGGGATGATCAGTATTTGTATTCCCTATTTCCTTATGGAACCTTTAATGGACAAATTAAGCTCTCAGCAGTGGTTCGCTTCCACTGGGCGGAAGAAAGAAGAAGGGGCGAGAGAGGCTATTGTTCGCCATCTCGGGAATGTTCGAATTCCTGTGGCTGTGGAGTTGGGGCATACGATTCTCAGTGTTGATGATGTTTTACAGCTTCGTACTGGGGATGTAGTAAAACTAGATGAGACGGTAGATGGTGCCGCTGATATTCGTGTAGGCAACATGATAAAGTTTCAGGGACGCCCAGGAAGCCTAGACGACTGTTATGCAGTAGAGGTATTAAACATTCTCTATGACGAAGAGATGATTCCCGATAACGAGGGAGGAGTCAAAGATGATAGATGAGCTGTTGAGTCAGGAAGAAATAAATGCCCTTCTCCAAGGACATACGCTGAAGACTCAAGAAGAAAGTGGCGGAACACTTCCGGATGTATCTCCTGAGCAGTCAAAAGTATTAGACGGCGTAAATGATGTTTTCTCTACGGCTGTTACCAACGTTTTTGGTATGTTGGCAGGGCGAAGTGTAACAGTTCCACAGAAAAAACAAGAGGTTCTTCCCCAGAAGGATTTTGTCCTCAAGCCTGGGGAAGGGGCTTTCTGCTTTCGTGTTACATGCCAAGGCTTGAATGATACCCCCCTAGTAGTGGTACTTGCGGAGCATGGGGCCTTGATTCTGGCAGATCTTATGATGGGTGGCGAAGGCAAAGAATTGCCCAATGACGCCAGCGAGCTTTATCTTAACGCGGCCCAAGAGGGTTTGAGTCAGATGGTAGGGGCTTCTCTTACGAATATGAGTGGTATTTTAGGTGGACGCCGCCTGATGCCGGACAACGCTACGTCGGCTTTGGAAAAAGGGGAATGGTTGCCCTTTTCTGCCTCTGGTCCGGAAGAAAATATTTGGTCAATAGAGTATCCTGTGACGATAGAGGGAGTGGGAGAGTTCCCCTTATGGATTCTTACGCCGTTCAGTGCCGCAAAATATATAGCTGATGAAGCTTTAGCCGTTATGTCGCCTGCCGAATCTCAGCAGGCAAAATCTAATGTAGCTCCGCCAAAGGCTGTACCATCAGGGAAAACAACAATACCTCGCGGAGATGTGCCTGCTCAAGAAAATGCACCTCGATCGCGAGCTGCTTCGCAGGTTTCCCAAGTGGAAGTTCGTCCTGCTGAATTTATGCCCCTTGTTTCAAAGGTGGAAAGTGGACAGGTATCTAGCAATATTGATCTTATTGCAGATATTCCAGTTCGGGTAACAGTGGAGTTGGGGCGTACTCGAAAAAGCATTTCAGAAATATTGAACATGACTCCGGGATCCGTGATAGAATTGGATAAAATGGCTGGGGAGCCAGTGGATATCCTTGTCAATAGCAAGCTCCTTGCCAGAGGGGAAGTTGTTGTTATTGATGAAAATTTCGGTGTTCGTATCACAGAGATAGTGAACACGTCTGGTAGATCCCGAACGCTATAAATAACTTAAGAGTTCAATAAGTGAGGGGTGCAGGTATGGCGAAGAGTGTGTTAATTGTCGATGACGCTGCCTTTATGAGGATGATGCTTAAAGATATCCTCACAAAAAATGATTTTGAAGTTGTCGGAGAAGCAGAAAACGGTAAAGTGGCAGTGGCGGCCTATCAAAAACTACATCCAGATATTGTGACTATGGATATTACTATGCCGGAAATGAATGGCATTGATGCAGTGAAAGCAATTAGGGCTTTGGATCCTGCCTCTAAAGTTATTATGGTCAGTGCTATGGGGCAACAAGCTATGGTTATAGAAGCGATACAGGCTGGGGCAGTGGATTTTATTGTCAAGCCCTTCCAACCTGATAGGGTTGTGGAGGCCTTGAATAAGGCTCTGGGTTAAAATGAATTTAAAGAAGTTTTTTTGATAGAGTTGCGATGTGAAAATTATGAAAAAAATTATCCCAGGCGGTCGCTTTATAGCGTTACTGGCTGGGTTTTTCTTTTTATTTACGGGGGGAACTGCTTATGGGGCGGCATCTTTTCCCAATATGACTACGTATCTCATCAGAGTTGTTATCGCTTTATCTATTTTAGGTGGAGCATCTTGGATTCTTGTCCATTATGTTCGTCCAGGAAAGGCCTTTAAACAAGACTCCAGGCTACAGGTGCTCTCTACTTTACGATTAGGGCGAGAAGTTCTCTATGTCGTAAAGTGTGGACCAGATGTTTTGGCTCTACTTGTCGGGAGTAATTCGAAAGTGGTTGGGAAATGGGGATATGAAGAGTGGCTACAAGGAGAAGGACATGGTGAAAAGAAAGATTGTTAGCTTTCTCATTTTTATGGGAGTACTAATATGGAGCCTTGGAATTAGGGCAGCGGGATTTTGTGCAGAGAGTAACATCCCAGCAGTTCCTTTGCCAGCACTTGAGTTTGGGGTTCGTGCAGCAGAGTCTCCACAAGATGTAGCTTTAACCCTTCAAATATTGGCTTTGCTTACAGTTTTGAGCCTTGCTCCAGCCATTATGCTCATGCTCACCAGTTTTACACGGATTCTTGTGGTTCTTGGTTTTGTTCGTCGTGCTTTAGGGTTGCAACAAACACCTCCCAACCAAGTTCTTGTAACATTAGCTTTATTTATGACCTTTTTTATAATGACCCCCACATGGACACAAGTATATGATCAAGCTCTCGCTCCCTATCTTTCAGGATCTATTAACGCTTCTCAGGCATGGGAGAAAACTGTAGTGCCTATGAGGCAATTTATGTTTCGTTACACTCGAGAGGAAGAGCTTTCTCTTATGGTAAGGATGGCGGGTGTTGAACGACCTAAGAACGTAGACGATGTTCCTACGCGTCTTCTCCTTCCAGCGTTCATGTTAAGTGAACTTAAAACGTCTTTTCAAATGGGAGTGGTCATTTTTATCCCTTTTATTGTAGTAGATATGATTGTAGCAAGTGTTCTTATGAGCATGGGGATGATTATGTTACCGCCTATGATGATTTCACTTCCTTTTAAAATCCTTTTGTTTGTGATGGCGGATGGATGGGATTTAGTGATAATGAGTCTCTTCAAGAGCTTCTCGTAGAAAGGCTGGTGGAGAAGCGATGAACTCTTTCAGTATGTACGATGTTTTAAGCCACTCGGTGTGGGTTATGTTACTTACATCTCTTCCTGTTTTATTGGTAGCTATGATTGTAGGGTTAGTAATTGGTATACTT
This sequence comes from Aminobacterium sp. UBA4908, assembly GCF_002398115.1. Classification (NCBI taxonomy): domain Bacteria; kingdom Thermotogati; phylum Synergistota; class Synergistia; order Synergistales; family Aminobacteriaceae; genus Aminobacterium; species Aminobacterium sp. UBA4908. The sequence continues at coordinate 589,899 of NZ_DHCG01000002.1, read as the reverse complement.
CAAACAGCTACTTCTATTCAGGAACAAACTCTTATTTTCATCCCTAAAATAGTGGCGGTGCTAGCTGCCCTTGTGCTTTTTGGCCCCTGGATTTTTGGACAGGTCGGGGATTTGACACGTTTTCTTTTAGGACAGCTTGAAAAATTCATACAATGACAGAGCCTTTCCAGATTTCTCAAGGTTTAATTGTTTATCTTATAGTTGGCTTGCGCTTTATTGGAATGTTTTTTACTTCCCCTGTTTTTGTAGCGCCATCTCTACCCCTTCCGGCTCGCTTCTGGGCAGCTGTTCTCATATCTATTGCGGCAGTTGGGAGTGCCGATCTTTCGATTCCCACTGCAATTTTCTCAAACTGGATCTCTATTATTCTTTGTGGAACGCGAGAATTTTTTATTGGAACTGCTTTGGGCTTTTTGTCGGCCCTTCCCCTCTATGCTCTTCAGGTAGCTGGAGAACTGATAGGAAATGTTATGGGCCTAGCCATGGTGAGTCTTCTAGACCCTTTAAGTGAGGAGCAAAGTTCTATTATTGGGCAGTTATACTTTTTGATAGGATTATGGTTCTTTTTCCACTGGAACGGCCATCTGCTTCTGGTACAATCCGTAGTAGAGAGTTTAAAATTAATTCCGATAGGGAAGATTTCCCTTTTCATTCCTGCGGATATGGGGGTAGGGCTGTGGCTTCAGAAGTTGTTTGTTCTAGCAGTGAGAATGGTGCTGCCGTTCTATGGAGCTCTTCTTCTAGCCGATATAGGGCTTGGTTTTTTAGCTCGGACAGTTCCGCAGATGAATATTTTTGTATTGGGGCTCCCTCTCAAAATAGCACTAGGGCTTTTTCTTTTGATGGTGGTTTTACCTTTAACTGTAGACCTTATTTCTGCCAATATGAGGGAGTATATAGAGATGGCATTGAAAAATGCCATGATATGGAAACATGCTCTTCTATAACGTGGAATCTTCAGTTCTTTGCGGAGGAACGAACAGAGCCGGCTTCACCTCGAAAGCGTCGTCGTGAGCGTGAAGAGGGCCGAGTAGCGAAAAGTCAGGATCTAGGAGCCTCTATCGTAATTATAGTGGGCCTTTTGGGGCTTTCGCTTTTAGGTGGTTTTTTTTGGCAGGAACTAGTTACTTACCTCCAAAATACGATTGCACTAATGGGGCAGACAGAACTGGGTAAGGCAGGATGGCAACATTCTTTGTGGATTAATGGATTACGAATGTTGGTATTTGTTTGGCTTCCTCTTGGGGGAGCGGCAGCTTTGGCTGCTTTGGGGGTAACAGTGGCACAGGTTGGTTTTGTAATAACCAGTAAGCCTCTCGTACCGAAACCAGACCGTTTTAATCTTGTATCCGGTCTCAAGAAGATCATTTCTCTGCGCTCTCTTGTTGAGCTTTTTAAAGGGCTTATCAAGGCAGCGTTGTTTTGTATTGTGATTTATTCTGCCCTTCGAAAAGAAGTGAAGGAACTTGTAGGGGCGTTGCAATTGCCTCTTGAAGGTGGATTAGCCTTGGTCTTCCATAAGATATGGAAACTTTCTATGAAATTGGCGTTTCTTTTACTTTCTATTGCTCTTTTCGATTATTTGTACCAAAAGTGGGAGTTCGAACGATCCATTCGAATGAGTCGGCAAGAAATTAAAGAAGAGTATAAACAGATGGAAGGGGACCCCATGTTACGAAGCAAAATACGCCAAAAACAACGGGAACTGGCTAGAAGTCGTATGATGGCTTCTGTGCCAGATGCTGATGTAGTTATAACAAACCCCACTACTCTTGCTATTGCCCTAGAGTATGACAAAAGCCTTATGGAGGCACCTGTTGTCGTGGCCATGGGAAAAGGATTTGTAGCTCAAAGAATTCGTGAAATAGCAGAGGACCATAAGGTTCCCATAGTAGAAAATAAACCTTTAGCATGGGCTCTTTACGATTCTGCGGATATAGGCGATGAAATTCCTCATGCCTTATATAAAGCTGTGGCAGAAGTATTAGCCTTCGTTTATAAGCTTAAAAAGAAAGATGCTTATGGTCATTAACTTAAAAGAGAGAGGATGGAGCCTGAGTGGCTGAACTTACATCTCAGAATTCTTTTATAAAACGGTTCCTTTTGTATTCCGACATAGGACTAGCTATCATGGTTATGATGATTGTAGCCATGATGATTATTCCAGTCCCTACATGGTTTCTTGATATTCTTCTTGCCACTAATATTACCTTGGGAGTTGTGGTTCTCCTCTCAACTTTTTATGTACAGAGGGCTCTGGAGCTTGCTTCTTTTCCTACTATGCTTCTTCTTGTTACCCTCTTCCGATTGGCGCTAAATGTTTCTACTACACGGCTTATTCTTCTTCGTGCCGATGCAGGGAAAGTGATTAGTGCTTTCGGTAATTTTGTTGTTGGGGGAAACTATGTAGTCGGCGGTGTCGTTTTTCTCATCCTCGTTATTATTCAGTTTGTTGTTATTACGAAAGGCTCTGAACGAGTAGCTGAGGTAGCTGCTCGATTTACTCTTGATGCTATGCCAGGAAAGCAGATGGCCATTGATGCTGACTTAAATGCGGGACTTATTGATGAAGATACGGCCCGAAATCGACGTCGAGAGATCCAGCGTGAAGCGGATTTTTATGGAGCGATGGACGGAGCCTCTAAGTTTGTAAAAGGAGATGCCATAGCTGGACTTATTATCACCCTTATCAATATTATTGGTGGTTTGTCTATAGGAGTTCTTCAGCGAGGCATGACATTGGGGCAGGCTGGGTCCGTTTATAGTCTTCTCACGGTGGGAGACGGCTTGGTTTCTCAAATTCCAGCTCTGCTTTTTTCTACCGCTACTGGTGTTATCGTTACACGGGCTGCTGGTGAAGGGAACCTTGGTCGCGATATTTTTGCATCTCTTATGTCATATCCAAGGCCTCTTTTTATCGGCGCTGTCTTGCTATTCGCTCTGGCTTTTGTCCCAGGACTTCCTACAGTGCCCTTCCTTATCCTCGGTATATTTCTCGCTCTTATGGGATACTGGGTTTATCGAGAGGGGAAAATACAACAGATGGAGGCACAAACAGCTTCTTCTCGTTCATCCAAAGAGGTCAAAGGAGGGCAAAGCTCAGGCCCCAGTGCTCAAGGTGCTCCTGTTGCTCCAGCACCAGCTTCTCCTGAAGATGTGATGCGCCTTTTAACTGTAGATCCCATGGAAATAGAGATTGGATATGCAATCATCCCTCTTGTAGATCCCTCTCAAGGAGGGGATATGCTCGATAGGATTGGGACGATTCGTAAACAGATGGCTCTTGAATTTGGCCTTGTAGTCCCTCCTATCAGGATTCGCGACAACATTCAGCTTAAACCTTCGGAATATATTATTCGAGTACGAGGAGCCGAGACAGGGCGCGGCGAATTGCTTCCAGATCATTACCTGGCAATGAATACAGGTAATGTAGAAGAAGACATAGTGGGAGTTCCTACTGTAGAACCGGCTTTTGGACTTCAGGCTACATGGATTTCTCCTGAATTGCGGGATAAAGCAGAATCTATGGGGTATACAGTGGTCGATGCTCCTTCTGTATTGGCGACGCACCTTTCAGAGACGATTAAACGCTATGGATCGGAGCTCCTTACGAGACAAGAGGTTCAGAAACTTACGGATCTAGTAAAAGAAAGTTCCCCAGCTGTAATAGAAGAGATGTTAGGCGTGTTATCTCTTGGAGAAGTACAGAAGGTATTGCAGAATTTAGTTAAAGAGCAGATCCCCATCCGAGACCTCGTCTCTATTTTTGAATCTTTAGCAGATCATGGACGGGTAACTCGCAGTGTAGATTACCTTACAGAGCGTGTAAGGGAAGCCTTATCGAGGATTATTTCCCTTAAAATCCAGGGAGACGATGGTTTCATTACTGTGGCAACCCTCTCGCCTCAATGGGAGCAGAAAATCAAGGAAAGTTTACAGGGGGACTTAATTCAGGGGTGGCAACTTAATATGGATCCGGAAAGTATTCAGGAGCTTATGTCTGCGGCATCGAAAATGGCAGAAAAAATGGCTATGGGGGGGCATCTTCCTGTCTTTTTAACTCACCCTGAAGTGCGGCTTATAGTTCGTCGTCTTCTTGAAGGGACATTGCCGGGAGTTTATGTTGTATCCTATAATGAAATATCCCAAGGTGTCCAATTAAAATCCGCAGGGATGGTGGAATGATTGATGCGTATAGTGCGGCAAATTTCTTTTGAGGCGAAAAATGATGCAGATGCCATACGAATTGCCGGTGAGCGATTGGGAAGAGATGCTGTTATTTTATCCACAAGGCCGGCAAAAGTAGGCGGTTTTTTAGGCTTTTTTAAAAGGAAAGTCTTGATTGTAACGGCAGGGGTGTTTGAGGAGGAGAAGCGGGAAGAACTTGAAGCTACTCGAGAACGCCTTGTTGCTTTTCAGCGCCTTATTGAATCACATCAATCTCCGTCGTCTTCATCAGGGGGCACACAATCTCCGGAAGTAAAGGATAAAATCGCTTTTTCTTCGGAAGGCTTGGCTTTGGCTCATCATGGAGAGAACACGAAAGAGGCGGAAGCCGCAAGCATAAAAAAAGAGGAAAAAACTGCGGAACCTCAAGAGAAACTTCATATGGAAGTAACTCGTATTTATGAAAAACTTGATCGAGTGCTAGAGCGACTCGACGATTATTCACACCCCGTTGTATCTGAGGAGAAAGTTCCAGAACTTGTGTATATGTTGACTGAAAAAGGGATGGATTCAGAATTAGCGCAATCCCTGGGAAATCGTTTTAAAAGGGAACAATTGTCGCAAGATCTTTTCCCTGAGTGGCTAGCTGCTCAAATTCAGACAGCAGCTACTACGCCCGTAGAGGCAATAGGAGGACAGCGCGTCATGTTTATTGGCCCTACAGGGGTGGGGAAAACGACGACTATTGCCAAAATAGCCGCAATCCATGCCCTGTGGGAGCATAAAAAGGTGCTCTTGCTTACATCTGATACCTACCGTATTGCAGCAGTAGAACAGCTTCGAACGTATGCAAAAATTTTAGGAGTTCCTATTGAAGTTATATTCGATGCAGAAGACATAGAAGGTATATTGCATAAATATAAGACAGCAGATTTAATCTTGTTAGATACAGCTGGAAGAAGCCAGAAAGATACAGAACGTTTTGAGGAGCTGCAAAAACTGTATAAAGTTTTTCAACCTGATGCTCTTCATCTTGTACTTGCCTCAAATATGAAGAATGAGGATATGAGGGATGTGGTGAGTCGAATGGGATGCCTCCCTCTCTCCCATATTCTTTTTACTAAACTTGATGAGACTACAAATTATGGTTGTCTATTAAATATTTTATTGACAAACAATATCCCGGTTTCTTTTTTGGCAACAGGACAAAATGTGCCGAATGATATAGAAGTGGCGAACTCTCGCAAGATGATCGATCTTTTCCTTGGAGAAGGAGAGACTCTCGGTGCATGAAGAGGAGAAAAAATCTACTTTAGATCAAGCGGGCGAGCTTCGACTTTTAGTGGAGAAAAAGAAAGATAAAGAAAATGTTTTTTTAAAACCTACACGATCGCTAGCTATAGTAAGTGGCAAGGGTGGAGTAGGAAAGAGCAGCTTTTCTGTAAATATATCCTTGGCTTTGTCGGATCTTGGCGCGTCAGTTATCCTTATGGATGCAGATATGGGGATGGCCAATATAGACCTTCTTTTGGGCCTGGCTCCTCGCTACTCTCTTGCACATGTAGTTCGTGGCTCTCGGGATTTTGACGAGGTAATGATAGACGTCGATGCCCGAGTGGCGGTTATACCAGGGGGAAGCGGTATGCAGGAGATGGCAGATGCCGATGAGGATACGTTTTTAAGGCTTTTTGAAAAGCTGACTTCTCTAGAAAAAAAAGCAGATTTTCTTATTATTGATACAGGAGCGGGTATTCATAAAGATGTTTTAACTTTTGCCTTAGCATCAGATTCGGTAATGGTAGTTACAACACCAGAACCCCCATCAATTCGGGATGCTTACGGGCTCATGAAAGTTTTGGCTCTTGAGTCTAAAAGCAAAGCAGATGTTCATCTTGTTGTAAATATGGCTCATGGAAAGAGAGAGGCCGATGAGACAGCAGAGAGAATTCGAAAAGTGGCGCATCGGTTTTTGAGCCTTGACGTTACTTATGATGGTTTTATCCCTGCTGATGATAAGGTACGACAAGCTATACGTTTGCAACGACCAGTGTTACGTGAGTATCCTTACTCTTTGGCTTCTGCCTCCTTCAGATCACTTGCTCTTGGCTTTATGGGGAATAAAGAACAAAAGATTTTGCCTCCTAGCCGGGGATTAAAAACTTTTTTCTTGCGATTAGTTCGAGGCGTACAAAGGATGGAGTTGTAACAGATGGATTTTACTCAGTTCTCTCCCATGTTAAAAGAACATATCGGATCAAAAGTCTTGCTGGACATTCGAGCAGGTCTTTATAAGGGACATTATCCTTCTCGGCTGGAAGATATGCGATGTCCCTATCTCGCAGTGGCCCACCCGATGTTGAAAGGAGCGTTGTTGCCGACCCATAAGAATCTAGAACTGGCTCTTTCCATTGAAATAGATGGGGCTCTTTATGAGACTCAGGCGTCTATTTTACGCAGTTCCATAACAGACCGCGTCCCTCTTCTTTGGCTTGAACCGATGGGGGATGTTATACGGCTACAGAGACGGCGTTTTGTTCGTGTCCCTTGTATATTTAAATTAGATCTTTGCTTCCTGGATGAAATAGGGCATACTGTGTTTTCTCCCCAAAAATGGTTTTCAATGATGGCGAAAGATATCAGTCTGGGGGGATGTGCTTTACGAGTGAATTTGACTCAGAGAAAATTTTTTGAAAAAGGTCGCCGTTGTCTTTGTCGACTTTCTTCCGCTGATGTAGTTTTTCTGGTTTTTGCTTCAGTGGCCAGAGTTCTCGAAAAAACAGAAGATGCTGAAGTGGGGGTATCTTTTGAAGTATTACCTCTTGCCGCAGAAAGAAGCCTTGGTGCTTTTATTCGTCAACAGGAACTGACCAATAGATAGGAATGGGTGGAAATGACAGAAACAATAACGTCTAAAGTAAAGGTTTTGGTAGTAGATGATTCTTCTTTCATGAGAAAAATAATTAGCGATATTCTTAGCTCAGACCCACATATAGAAGTGGTAGGTACAGCGAGAGATGGGGAAGATGCATTAAGGAAGATAAAGATATTGGATCCCCATGTTTTGACTCTCGATATGGAAATGCCAAAGCTTGATGGACTTCAGACTCTTAAAGTTATTATGAAAGATTATCCAAGACCTGTTATCATGGTAAGTAGTGTAACTCAAGAAGGGACTCAGGCTACTTTTCAGGCCCTTGCCACAGGAGCGGTAGATTTTGTGGCGAAACCTTCCGGGCACATATCTCTCAATATGAAGGATGTGGGAGAGGAGCTGATAGCTAAAGTTTTGGCAGCGAGCACTGCCATGCTGTCAAAGCAGGATCTTTTATATGAGCACCCTATTTATATTCCTAAAGGGGGAAACGAGATAAAGAAGCAGCCCCCTGAAATAGTGGCTATAGCAGCTTCAACTGGTGGCCCTCGGGCGTTGCAGTATGTCCTTTCCGAACTTCCGGGGGATTTCCCTTTAACTATAGTTGTGGTTCAACATATGCCTCAGGATTTTACCCCATCTTTTGCAAAACGTCTTGATGCCGTATCAAAACTTACGGTAATAGAGGGGTACCCTAAGGCGCCCTTAAGGCCTGGAATGGCGGTGATAGCCCCAGGAGGTTTCCATCTCTTGGCACGCCGTACTGTTGACGGGAAATTAATATGTGAGCTTTCGGATTTACCGCCCCTCCTTTCAGTAAAACCGTCAGCAAATATGCTCTTTACGAGCCTTGCTGACGAAGTTGGGGGAAGAGTCTTGGGCGTTATATTAACTGGAATGGGTCGAGATGGTGCTGATGGGGCGGCATTATTGCATAGCAAAGGAGCTTATATTGTTGCTGAGTCGAAAGAAACATGTGTGGTGTATGGAATGCCACGCTCGGCTGTGGAGGCTGGGATTGTCGATGAGATAGCGCCTCTTTATAACATCCCTACTGTGATAACGAGATATATTGAAAATAGCTAGAATAGATTTTTTTGAGTCCATTTTACGAGTGAAAATTGTGGTTGGAGATGATGCCCAATGACAGGAATAGATTTGAATCAATATCTAGGTGCTTTTTTGGATGAAGCTACTGATAATCTCTTACATCTTGATGATCTCCTTCTTGAAATAGAGAAGGACCAAGGCAATATGGAGGTCATTAACGAAATCTTTCGTTCAGCTCATACGTTGAAGGGAATGTCTGCCACGATGGGGTTTGATCGGATGTCAACTCTTACCCATTCTATAGAAGACAGGCTCGATAAAGTACGTCGTGGAGAAGCCCAATTGCAGAGTGGCGACATAGATTTGCTTTTCCGCTCTCTTGATACTCTGCAGACCATGGTCGAAGCTATTCGAAATGGTGATAAAGACACCTCTATCTCTATAGACGATCTTATAGAAGCCCTTCATCAGACTGTTCCTCAAAAAGATGAAAGACAAGAAGAAAATACGATACATGAAGTTCTCTCAGACCACGAGGAACAATGGATTCATGAGGCAAATAGTCTTGGAATGGATGTCTTTAAAGTAGATGTACGTCTTTCCAAGGAGTGTATGCTTAAAGCTGCTCGTGCGTATATGGTTGTTAATCGATTAGATGAGATGGGAGATATTATTAAAACGGCCCCTCCAGTTGAGGATCTAGAAAATGAAAAATTTGATCGCTCTTTTGAAATATATATAGCAACTCATGATTCTGAAGAATCTCTACAGGAAGCATTATCCAGAATCAGCGAACTTGAAAAGGTTTCCATAGAGAAAGCAGGGTCTCCTTCTTGGAGAGAAAAGGAACAGGAAAAAGTAGGCACTAAGGATGTTTCTTCTTCCCCAGAGAAAGAAGTTGTAGCACGAAGTAGCGCAGAGTCAATTACTCAGAACGGCCCCTCTCGTCATAACGCATCAAAAAGAGCGGGGCAGACTGTACGTGTCGACATTGGCCGTCTCGATAAATTGATGAACCTCGTGGGAGAACTTGTGATCGGGAGAGCCAGAATTGAGCGCCTTGTTCAGGAAGCTCGGCTGCGTGACTTTGATGAGCCTCTCTCTCAGTTAGGGCGTATATCTGGAGATATTCAAGAGTTGGTGACGAAGTTACGGATGGTTCCAGTTTCTTTTATATTCGATCGTTTCCCTCGTCTTGTACGAGATCTCTCCAAATCTATGGAAAAGAAAATTAATCTGCAAATAGAAGGACAAGATACAGAGCTTGATCGAACAGTGATCGATGAAATTGGAGACCCTCTTGTTCATCTTATTCGGAATTCCATTGATCATGGCATAGAAAAGCCTGAAGACAGAGTTAAAACTGGTAAAACAGATACAGGCGTCATTAAGATTTCTGCTTACCAGGAAGGTAGCGGTGTCATTATAGAAGTGGACGACGATGGGAAAGGAATAAACTCAGATCGAGTCCGTGAAAAAGCTGTAGAAAAAGGGTTTATCACTGAAGAAGAAAGCTACGGCATGACTGAGGAAGAACTGATTCAACTTGTTCTTTTGCCAGGCTTTAGTACTTCTGATGCTGTAACGGATATTTCTGGACGAGGCGTTGGTATGGACGCGGTCAAGACGAAAGTAGAAGCTCTTAGCGGCCAATTTGAAATAGAAAGTATGCGTGGAAAAGGGACTCGTGTTTTAATACGTCTTCCCCTTACGCTGGCCATTGTGTTGGCGTTGCTCGTTAAAGTTGGTGACGAGATATATGCTATTTCTTTGGAAAATGTAGAGGAAACAATTCTTGTTCGTAAAGAGGACATTAAAACAATGCACGGAACTCCTGCCACTCTTTTGCGCGGCGATGTGTTGGCACTTTCAAATCTCGCCTCTTTGCTGGGGACTCATTTGGAGACATATCAACAGGATGAATATCCTGTTGTTGTGGTAAAAGCTGGGCGAAACAAGGTTGGTTTTATTGTAAGTGAATTGATAGGACAGCAGGAAATTGTTATTAAATCTCTTGGAAAGTTCCTCTCTAAAATTAAAGGAATTGCTGGAGCGACAATTCTTGGAGATGGGAATGTAGCCCTTATCCTTGATGTTGCGTCTCTCTGCACCAAGTAGAGCGAAGGAGTCAGGGGGCCATGGATCTTAAAGATTTCAGCCATTTACAGCTTGATGCCATCCGAGAAGTGGGCAATATAGGAGCAGGTAATGCAGCGACAGCTCTATCTAAACTACTTGGGAAACCTGTGGACATGGATGTTCCTAAAGCAGAGCTCGTGTCTATTTATGATTTGGGTAGCCATTACGGTCCGGCACTTAGCCTTGTTGCTGCTGTTTTTGTGCGCTCTCAGGGAGAGTTCCCATGCAGCCTTATTTTTATACAAAAAGAGGAAAATGCCCAGTCCTTGGTGGATTTACTTATATTGAAACAATTTGGCGAAGGAATCGATATATCCTCTCTCCCCCAGGAATTACGGGACAGTGCTTTGTCGGAAGTAGGGAATATTATTCTTAGCTCGTTTTTGAACTCTATTAATATGTTTGTAGGCAGCACCTATTCCATATCTGTCCCAGGTGTAGCCCACGATATGTTGGCTGCTGTCCTTGATGTCGTTATCTCTATTTTTGGGCAGACGGGAGATACTGCTCTGGTAGTAAACACAACTTTGAGATTAGGTGAGTCAAGTCTCTCTGTTCAAGGAAATGTGGTTATGATTCCAGATCCCGGTTCTCTGGAAGGACTGCTAGAGAAGCTGGGGGTACAGTAAACGATGGCAAATACCTTTCACGTTGGAATGGCAGATTTAGTTGTCGTCACGGCTCCAGATGTTCTTGTCACACTAGGCTTGGGATCGTGTATAGGTCTCGTCATTTATGATTCTGTGGCAAAAGTGGCAGGGATGGCTCATATTATGCTTCCAGAAAGCAGGGGAGGAAAAGAAAGCACGATAGATAAGCCTGGCAAATTCGCTGATACAGCGGTCCCGGCATTAATAGATGCAGTTTGCAAGAGAGGGGCTTTACGGTCCCGTTTAAAAGCAAAATTTGCAGGAGGGGCCCAGATGTTTTCCATCCCAGGAGCCCAAACTGATTTTTTAGCAGTTGGAAGTAGAAATGTGCGACAGACATCAGAATGGCTTAATAAATATAAGATTAAGATAGTAACAACAGATACTGGCGGTAATAGAGGGCGAAGCGTAGAGTTCTCTACAGAGACGTGGATGCTTTCCATAAAAACGCTTGGTCAGGGGAACAACGAGATATAAGGAGGGGAGAGGACTGTGGTGGATAATAGCCAGCAGAATCTAGCAGCAGGAATAGAAGCAGAAGAAAATCAACCAACAGTTGTAAAAGAAGATGGCGAAGCTGAAGTCGAAGTCCAGGAAACGCAACCTCTTCCACCAGAAGTAGAGGAAGAACTCTGTTCTCTCTTTCATTGTACTCCTGGGTCTTTGCGAGCAGTACTTTCCACTGTTCATGAGAACCCCAAGGAACTTTTAACGCTTTTAAAATCCCTTTCCCCCTCGTACGTTGCTATTAAGGTTCGTTTTGATTCTCACAAACGAGGCGAGGCGGGCGGTGCTTTTTGCCTTCTTTGTAGAGGAACTTCAGGTGAAATTTTCGATGAAACATATTGGGCTTCAAGCAAAGGAATTCCTGAAGGATTTGAAATTAATGCTAGTTGGGAGTCAGTTCGGAAAGCAATTATTGATTTGCGAGGCCCCGATTTGCGGGCTCATTTTGAGAAAGTTCTCTGGAATAAATTACGAGGAGCTGTGCGTGATATTTTAAGTCCTACACAGGTCAATCTTCTTTTTTCTTCCGAATCTCCTGGAGCACAGGTAATAGAGAAGCTTCAAGAAAAGTTAAAAGAAGTTTTTCGTACAGACCTAGATTTTGTAGTTGTTTTTGAGCGATTTAACAAAGCTCGTCTTGAGCTTTCTGGGCTGTCTGAAGGAGATGAACGTGTTCCTCAAAAGGAAGATAATTCTTTATCCACAGAGTACATTAAAGAGCGTGGAATTTTTATTCCTTGCTCCTCCATTGTCGATCCAGTACGAGGAGAGGCTGCCTCAGAACTTACTGCCGGGGATAGGATATGGGTTTCTTTTGATGATACCGGTCTTTCCGGTTTTATAAAAAGAACTCTTCAACAGACTGGTGAGATGTCTGTTTTTCCTGTCCAAAGTGTTGAAAAGCTTCCGAGTGGACTTGTATTGGTGAGAGTAAGTATATCTGAGGGTATTTACGGACAAATACGGTTATCTGGTGATATTAAAGTAAAAGTAGAAGAAAGTGGGATTCGCATACGGAAGAATCTTTTTTCCAGGAAAATTATATTGATGATTCCTTTAGCTCTATTTATCTTCTGGCTCTTCTATTTGCTATTACGATGAGAGGTTGTGGCGCGCAGGAATGAAAGAGAGAGATCAGGAACTCTGGACTCGTTATTTTAGAGATCGCTCAGAAGCCGCGAAGGAGGAAGTTGTTTGCCGATACCTCCCCTTAGTGAAGTATGTGGTAGGTAGAATGGCTGTTTCTCCCCCTTCTGGGCTTGATTATGATGACCTCTTGAGTTTTGGAGTGTTTGGTCTTCTTGATGCAATAGATCGCTTTGACCTCGAAAAAGGAGCAGCCTTTCAGACCTTTGCTGTTCCGCGGATTCGAGGCGCAGTTTTAGATGAGCTTCGTAAGTATGATTGGATTTCCCGAACAGGAAGGGAGAAGATACAAAAGCTCAATCGTGCTGTAGACAAAGTCTTGCAAGATCAGGGCGTTGTTAGTGATGCAGTGCTCATGAATGAGCTTGAAATGGACGAAAAAACATATAGAGAGACTTTGGAAATAGCTAGCCGCAGCTATATCGTTTCTCTCGATGAAGTTTTAGCTTTAGATGATGGAGAAGTTGTACGAGAGGGCGTTCTTGCTGACGATGCGTCTTCAGCTCTGGAGGTCTTGGAAGAGTCTGAAGAAGTGGAAAAGGTTGTTTCTGCTCTCGAAAAACTTCCTGAACGAGAAAGATTTGTCATATCCCTTTATTATTATGAAGGTTTGACCTTAAAGGAGATTGGAAGTGTTCTTGGGGTAACAGAATCAAGAGTGTCTCAACTCCATGGCAAAGCTTTAGTAGCCTTAAGAAGAATGCTCCAGGCCAAGTAAGGGGGGCTTCAGTATGGGAGAGGCGTCTTTGCGTTTAGAATTCAAGGAGGATGGTATCTATCTCGTTTCACTGGCGGAAGGTATGCCAGACTTGAGTGATGTTGTTGACTTACTGAAACAAAAGGGCGTAGAAAACTACGATGGAGATGCGATTGTTGCTTTTCTTAAAGAAAAGCAACAAGAACCTTTCAAGATCGCAGAACGAGATCCGGCCAATGAACGGGATGCTGTTGTGGAGGTGCAAATAAACGCTGATGGTATGAGCGCAGACCTGCGGATATCACCTCCTACTGGAGATAAACCTTGGCCGACTGTAGATTTTCTGCAAAAAAGTCTTGCGGAAAAGGGTGTTGTTTTTGGGGTAGATACTCATGCTTTAGGGAGAATTGTTCAGGAGCGCATTATTAATGAGTGGGTTCATGTTGCCTCAGGACAGTTGCCACAAGATGGCAAAGATGCACAAATTGATTTTTCTGTTCAATTCGGGGAAAGCAAACCTAAGGTTACAGAAGATGGTGGAAAAGTAGATTATCGCAATATGAATACTATTACCATTGTGTTAAAAAACCAGCTTCTCGCCACAAAAACGGTACCCACTGAAGGTCATAGCGGAATGACAGTAAGGGGTATTCCTGTTGCGGCAAAGTTGGGACGGGATTATAGCCTCCCTGTGGGCAAGGGAACTTATATTGCGGAAGACGGCCTTTCTTTGCTTGCCTCTACAGATGGGCATTTGACTCTTTCCCAGGGGAAGCTCAATGTAATACCTGTCTTTACTGTAGATGGAGACCTCGATTATAGTGTGGGAAATATTAACTTTATAGGTACCGTGGATATTAAAGGATCTGTTCGAGAAGGCTTTGAAGTTGTTTCTTCTGGAGATATTCAGATACGTGGAGTTGTTGAAGGGGCTCGTTTGTCGAGTAAAGGGAATATCGCTCTTTCTGGCGGGGTGCGAGGCATGGGGAAAGCCCGAATAGAAGCTGTTGGTAATATAGAGGCAGCTTTTGTGGATCAATGTCTCGTAGCGAGTAACGGGACGGTTCAGATAAAGAATGCTATTCTCCATAGTGACGTTTCAGCTAATCAATCTGTTGTTGTTTTAGGAGGAGCTAAATCGCAGATCGCCGGAGGTCGGATACAGGCCGGGGTAGAGGTGCTTTGCCAAACTTTAGGAAGCGAAATGGGAACTAAAACAGAAGTAATAGTAGGGGTTTTGCCAGAATATAACGAGAGAAAAAAGGAATTGCAAACGCTTATAACTGCGTTAAAAGACAAGGCAGATAAGGTGGAAGCGAATCTTTCCTTTCTGAAAAAACTTGAATCTGCTGGAGAAATTGATGATGGGAAGCGAGAGCTTCTAATTTCTCTCACCAAAAACAAATTCCAAATACAAGCGCAGCTTATCAAACATGAGGATGAGTTGCAATCCATTGAAGCGAGAATAGAGACAAGTCGCTCCAAAGGCCGAGTTCGAGTTAAGGGGGTCTGTTACCCTGGCGTTTCTGTGACAATTCGAGGAGTTACATATATAGTTCGAGAGGAACAGCGTTTTGCTGCCTTTATCTATGAAGCTGGAGAGGTTCGTGTGAAGCCTTTTGATTTTTAAATCGTCCCCCCAGTAAAATGAAAGGGGCTATGTGAGGAGAGAGTCGAATGGTTGTAAATCCTTTGCACTTACAGCTTTCTCATTGGAATGTAGAGCAAAATGCGCAGAATGTTCGAGAACAAAACTCCCCTGCATCCTTAGCCGGACAACAAGGAGAAATTGTGGCAAGTTCTTTACAGAAAGAACAGACGGTGCAGGGTGGAGAAGAATCTGCCAGAGGCCAGAAGGCAGATTTGAAGAAAAAGAACGATAGGGGTAAGAAAAAAAGGAAAAGAGAGAACAGCCTTCATGCACGCCGAGAAGAGAAAAAAGAAAAATGTGCAGAAGGCAAAGATGGTTTTGACCTCTATGCGTAGCAGCTAATTTTTTAATTCAAGAAAGGACAGCTTATATGACAACAAATAAGCAGCTTGGGTATTTGTTAATTGAGGAGAATAACAATACCTACCGAGGGGCAGTGCTGATAACGGATTTTCGTGGTATTCCTATGGATTTTAGATATACTGACCCCGTTTCTCCTACTCGCATCGAGAGAGTTTTATATGGTAACGCTTTGGATGTCTATCTCCGAGAGGAATTGATCCTTCAAAGTCTCGTTTCCTCGGTAGAAATGAAGCCTGTCTTATGGATATGTCGTGAAGATTCTTTTTTAGCACCCTTGCGGAAGGTTTCTAGAGGAAAAGTGGTTACCCTTTCCGATACAGCCCGTTCCTTTTTAAACCAGACAGGAAATATGGAGCCTCAAATAGAAAAAGGAGTATTTCTTCTCCAGGTAGATCCGGTGAGCTCTCCCCTTCGTCTCTGCGTTGAATCTGAGAGGGAAGGAGAGGCTAATGATATCTCTGCCATTCTTGTAGAAGCTGCTCGTACCATGGAACTATTGGAGCCTTTCACGCGTATAGAAAAAGCTCTCCGTGCAATAGAAGATGAGCGAGAAAACTCCCAGGCTTAATTTCCTTAAATTAAGACAGACGTTGGCGCGTCTTTTCTTAGGGCGAATAGCAGTGTATTCTCTGAGTAAGGGGCCGAGATGTGTCAGGGTGGCAACTTTGCGCTGTATTGTGGATGTCCACCGAGTACTCCCTGAAGTGCATATTTCGTCTTTATCATTGTTAAGCAAAATTGAACCCCGAAATCTTTCCCCTCAAGGAGGAGTTATTTTACATAAAAAGTGCTCTTCTTATAAGATCTCCTTTTGCGGAACAGGTTGCCACGTTGCTTGTTATAGTGCTTTGCTGTCTCTCCCCCATATTTACGACGGGAGAGATAAAATGTTTTTGTTACCCCAAACTCGGCAAAATCGCTCTTCGTACATTAGAGAAAAGCTTGGAGAAGACGGTTTGATTTTTCTTGCATATTTTTCTCCTGTTATTCAAAAAGCCGTATTGAAAAGTATTTTAAATAAAGAGACTGGAACTCTTTTGATTTGGTATAATTCCCAGAGTAGGTCTTTTTTCTCTCAGGGGTTGGCGCTTTTTAGCCCTATAGGAGGGAAGGGTGGATTGGTCTGGAAGTGGATAGAACTGCCCGGCGAAATTCATGATGTAAATCATTGAGTTGTCCCGTGGGGGTGATGTACGCAAAGGATATTATTCAGACAATCACTAAGTGTGCCTGAAAAAGGCCTTTCACATTCATTTTTTTGGAGGGTAGAAAAGCTGATGGTAGAAGAAAAGAGGAGTGACCAGGCTCCGGTACAGGTAGGAGACACGGTCGAATGTGAAGTGGAGCAGATCATGCCTTATGGAGCATTTGTGCGCCTCTCCACGGGACAGAGGGCTATGATTCATATTTCTGAGCTCTCGTATAATTATGTCAAGAAAGTAGAGGATGTTCTTGCCATAGGGCAAAAGGTGAAGGCGAAAGTTATTAAGATTGATGAAAAGAACAGGATTGATCTTTCGCTTAAAAAAATGGAAGAACGACCCCCCCTTCCCTCTGCTCCTAAAGAAACCGAGGATAGTTTTGAAAAGAAACTTTCTAATTTCCTCAAAATAAGCGACCAAAAGATAGCTGATTTGAATAGCAAGCTCAACAATGCGAAAGCCGCAAAACGCCGGAGTCGTAAAAGTAAATGACAGGAAGAAATAGATGGGGGAGCCAAGGCTCCCCTGCTTTTTATCCTTACATCTCCTTACTGGATATGGACGTTATAAGGCGCCAAATGTCTCGACGAAAATTTGACGATCGAATAGTATTAGGGGTGGCTTCTCGTTGTAAATGGGGGTATCCACAGACGCTCATTTGTAACCCAATAAAGAGGCAAGAACCTTTCCCTACCATATTTTGGTTAAGTTGTCCTTTCCTTGTTCAAAAATGCGGGGAGCTAGAATCCCAACAAGGAGTAAAAGACATGGAATCCTTTCTTTCCTCTGGAGTCCCACTCCAAAAGTGGGTGCAGTATCATTTAGCACATCGAATGATAAAGCTAAGCTTGCTGTCTTTAGGAACTAAAAATTTTTTTCGTAAACGTCGAAGATGTCTCTGGGCGGCCTTGCAAAGTGGTGGGATAGGCGGCATTCAGAATATTAACTCCTTCAATGTAAAGTGTCTTCATCTTCAGATGGCTTCCTGGTTAGGTCTTGGATATCATCCCGCAGGAACATGGCTGGCACGTCGTTTCCATGAGATAGATTGTTCCACTCCTATGCAACAAGGATGCTTAATCTAAGGGGGGCTATTAATATTATGTGGAAAGGGCGATTTAGTGGGAATACCGCTGATATAGTTCTGAATTATTCCCAGTCTCTAGACGTAGATTGGTGCCTTGCCCCTTTTGATATACAAGGAAGTTTGGTCCACGCTCAGATGCTTGTTTCTGTAGGTCTTCTAACGCCTGCCGAAGGATTACGGATGGAACAAGGGCTCAAACAGATATTGCGCGAAATTGAAGAGGACAAATTCAAGCCCTCCATTGAACTGGAGGACGTACATATGAACATTGAACATCGACTTACAGAGATTCTCGGCTCTCTTGGAGAAAAGCTCCACACAGGAAGAAGCCGTAACGATCAAATAGCAACGACGGTTCGCCTTTTCCTTCGAGATAAACTCGCAGATTTTCAAGAAAAGATGAGAGCCCTTCTTGAAGTTTTGCTTGGGAGAGCCAAGGCGCATCTTTATGTGGTAGTGCCGGGGTATACTCATTTGCAACAAGCTCAACCTATTAGTTTAGGTCACTATTGGATGGCTCATTTCCAGGCGTTTCGGCGAGACTATACACGCCTTCAGGCAGCTTTAGATGGCATGCAAGAGTGCCCTCTTGGATCTGGCGCTCTTGCGGGCTCTACATTGCCCTTAGATCGCTTTTTCACATCTGAGGCCCTTGGTTTCCAGTCCCCTTCAGAAAACAGCTTGGATTCTGTTGCGCAGCGAGATTATCTTCTCGACTATCACTATTTCGCTACGGGATTTGCCATCCATTGTAGTCGTCTCTCTGAAGACCTGGTTATTTATAACTCTCAGGAATTTGGCTGGATTAATCTTCCAGATGCTTTTTGTACTGGCTCGAGTATGATGCCGCAGAAGAAAAATCCTGACGTTCTCGAATTAACTCGTGGGCGAACAGGGCAAATAATAGGGCATCTTCTCGATTTGATTATTTCTTTAAAAGGATTACCCATGACGTATAATAGAGATCTTCAGGAAGATAAAAGAGGGCTTCTGGCTTCTCTTACCGCAGTGGAAGCTATACTTTCTATCTTTCCTCCTTTCCTGTCTCAAGTAGAGGCAGATCAGGACCGGGCGATTTTAGGATTTCAAAATGGATTAACATTAGCTACGGATGTAGCGGAATATCTTGTCGGCAAAGGAATCCCTTTCCGAGAGGCTCATTGGAAGGCAGGACAGGTTGTACGTTACTGTTTAGACCATAACCGTTCCCTATTTCAACTTTCCCTCTCTGAATGGCAAGATCTCGTCCCAGAAGTGGAAGAGGATCTTCTTCCTCTCTTGGATCTTAAGACAAGTGTATCTCGTCGCCAGACCTATGGTGGGACCTCTTTTTCTGAAGTAAATCGCCAAATAGATCATGGGTGGAACTGGATAAAAAGTATAAAAATAATAGAAAACAAGGCGAAATCCTGAGATTTTTTAAAGAGGGGCTTGACTTGCTGCCTTTTTTCTGTAGAATAAACCCTTGCGTAACGGCGGTTACGAGCTGAGAGCAATGAGCCGTTAGCTCAGTAGGTAGAGCACCGGACTTTTAATCCGGGCGTCGTGGGTTCGACTCCCACACGGCTCACCAAAGCGGTCCCATCGTCCAGTGGTCTAGGACACAGCCCTTTCAAGGCTGCGACACGGGTTCAAATCCCGTTGGGACCGCCATTTTTTAGTCCATACTGCCGGTGTAGCTCAGTTGGTAGAGCAGCGCACTCGTAATGCGCAGGTCGGCGGTTCGAGTCCGCCCGCCGGCTCCATATCATAGAAAAATAGGCTTTGTGTCTTGTTGCTGGGAAAGCAAAGGGCGCAAAGCTTTTTTTGTGTTTCCCCCTCCGTAGAGAAGTTTTGTCTTTCCATGAAAATACTGCTATATATAATATATCTAGATATTTAATTAATCATAGAAGATTTAATTATAATAAAGTTACATTCTTCTCAAAACACAAAGGAGGCCTATGCTCAGTGTTGTTATCGCGTTTTTTCGATGAAATTTCTACGCATCATTCAGAGCGAGGGTATATTATAGACGCCCGAACATTCCGCCTCCCAGGCGGAGAATTTTGTGCTGAAATTTTATATAAAGCCCTGGGGTATGTTCCGGAATTTGTTGTTCGTTTACGGCAAGGATGTGGTTCTAAGCCACTTCTTATATTTGACCGGAAGACAAAAGAGAAAATGAAACTTTATTGGGCTCGGACTCGGGAGGCTGCCAGAAATATAGTAGAAATAACGTCTCTTTTGGAAGCGAAGAAAGTTCCCATCCCTAAAGTTTATAGACAGATTGGGCCATACATTCTTTCTCAATGGATAGAGGGCGTTCCGCTGCGGAAACAACTTCCTTTTAGATACGCGAAAGCTATGGCTCGTTACCAGTCTCGTTTCCATGGAGCTAGTGTAGACTCTCCAATAGATAGCTCTCTATATGTCCAGAGGATTCTTTCTTTATTCCAAAAAAAGAGGTCTGTGTGGCTTTCAGGCATGAGTAAAACAGATGTAGATATTTTATACTCTCTTTTAAGGGAAGAGGCCCCAGTGTCCCTTGCAAAGGGCATTCGTCATTCGGATATTCGCACATATAATCTAGTAAAAAGTAAAGACGGTTCCATTTACTCTATTGATAATGAAAACCTGCGAAGAGGAGTTGGGTTCGAGTACGATATTTTTAAAACTGTCTATTTTACATTCAGGAAAACCCCATGGCATATCCCGCGATATTTAATCGAGAGCATTTATTTTATCCCTCATAACACTATTTTAGCGGGATGGAATTTCTGGAATTTGCTTGTTTATGGAGCTAGCTTCCTTTTTGAGATAGAAATAAAGGGCGGTAAAAATGCGGAGATATACAGAAAGATTTTAAAAGAAGCTGCTTCTCTGAGAGAAAAAAGTTCCTCGAAGGGGGATATATTTTTTCAAAAATCTCTTTATAATGCTATCTTTTTTCTAGAGAGATCGGAGAACGGGGTATAATAACTCGAAGTTGATTGTATGAAGGAGAATAAGAATTGGCACTTAAACAGATTCTTTTTGTAAGACATGGACGTACCGATTGGAATAACGAACAAAGATATCAGGGGCATAGTGATGTTCCGCTTAATGAAGAGGGACTTGATCAGGCGAGGAGAGTTTCGTTGCGTCTCGCGTCCTTTCAAGCAGAGCTTATTGTTTCCAGTCCTTTGCAGCGAGCCGCTCAAACTGCCGCTATTATAGCTGAACATCAAGTTTCCACCTCGATCCTTCTCCGGAAGGGGCTGGAGGAAATAGGTTTTGGAGAATGGGAAGGGTTGACTGTCACAGAGGTAGAGGCATGTTTCCCTGAGGAGCATCGTCGTTGGCGTCAGGATCCTTCTTCAACGGTCCCTGGAGGTGGAGAGTCTTTTAGTAGTGTTCAGCAGCGTGTGGACAATGTCCTTAAGGAGATTATGACACGCGAGGAAGAACGAATTCTTGTTGTTGCTCATGGTGGAACTATTCGAACGGCATTAGTAAGCTTATTAGGAGTAAGTTCATCACTTGTGTGGCGAATGAGGTTAGATAATTGTTCTATTTCCTGTATTCAGGCTTATCGAGGTCTCTCTATGCTTTCATTCTTGAACGATGCTACCCATCTTTATGTCGAGAGTGAACTTGTAAGAGATCTTCCTATTTTGTTGTAGGTAACTTCACTTAGACAAGGAAGCTATGAACTGGTAGAATTTTCGTAATCGCTCTATGATGCGGCGAGGAGGGGGAAGACTGTTGGGCGAAACATTTGATGATAATCGATCTACGCGCCTTTCTCCAGAACGAGAGGCTCACCTCTGGATTCGATGTCATAAAGATGACGAAGCGAGAGAGGAACTCATTATATCTTATCGTCCGCTTGTTTTTTGGTTAGCGCAAAAGTTTCAGGTAGTCCCATCTTCTTATCCTGACCTGGTTCAGGAGGGAATGCTGGCTCTTATTAAAGCTGTGGATAATTTTGAGCCAGAGCGACAATTAAAGTTCACGACGTATGCGTTCTATCGCATTAAGGGGCAAATGGTTAACTTTCTACAGAGGTCTGAGGCAAAAGCTCCTGTTCCTGTAGATGTGGAAGAGGAATTGGTGGCAATGGACAGCTTTTCTCCGGATCTTTATGATCTTTCCCTCACTCTTTCTCATGAGGTCAAAAAATTGCCTCAGAGAGAAGCAGAGATTGTTGCGGATATGTTTTTTAAAGGGCATGATGCAAAGGAAGTTGCTCAGGAGCATCATATCGATGTAAGCCACGTATATCGCCTGAAGCGGAATGCTCTAGCGAGGCTTCGTAGCTGGCTCTTGCCAGACCATGCCACTAAAGAGATATGACTGGTGATAATGAAAAGAGAAGGCTCATTATTCCGGGAGTGGTGGAAGTATGGAAAAACGTATCTTAAGGGTTATGCGATGGCTGGAACGGTGTCTTTACGCATCAAGAAGGAAGGCGTGGCACAATGCTTTATCTGAAATGGAATGTGCCAGAGCAGAACTGGAAGAAGCACGACAGGAGTTGTGGCGACTTGCTGCTTGTGAAGAAAAGGCAGTACACGGGAAAACGACTCTGGGTTTTGTCGTGAAATCCCTGGGCCTTGCCTTTCTTTTCCTTTGTGCAATCTCCGCACCTCTCTCTGTCCCCATGCAGAATGCCCACAGGGTTTTAGTAGCAGATCGTTCCCAGGAACCGGTTCTTGAATGGCTTACCATTGATGAACAGGCGTTGTTAACGGCTTTACGTCGCAATCTTAGCGAAAGCAATATAGAAGCTATGCGACAAAAAGGGAAAGAGGAGGAGGGGAAACCGTATCAGCTCCCTCGTCTGGATAGGGGGCCGACAGCAGTAGCGCTGAGAAGTGAAAAATCTACTATTGTGGAGACAGAAGGACAACGGAATATAGAAGGCAAGGAAAACGAAAAAAATATATCCCTCGATCGGATTTTGACTCTTGTGCAAGTGGGGCAAAAAGCCCTTCGCGATCAGGGACCAGCAATCGTTGTTAATCGGCAGTAATCTTTAAGCACCTTTTCCGGAAGGAGAGATCGTGTGTGAAGCGATCAATATGTGTTTTTTTCGTATGTGTTGCGTTAGTGGGGCTTCTCTGTAATGGGGTTGGGGCTCAAGAGGCGAACGTGGCTTCTCTTAGTGTTCGTGGCAACGAACATGTGGTAGCAGAACATATTCTTTCTGCGGTTGGCACCAAAGCAGGGGAACCTCTCAATAAAGAACAGCTTCAGAAAGACGTGGAAGCCATTTATGAATTGGGATTTTTCTCTTTTGTTGATGTAGATCTTTCGGCTGCAGAGGGAGGAGTTGCTGTTGCGTACGTAGTTAAAGAGAATCCTGTCGTCGAAAAAATAGAGCTTTCCGGAAATACTGTTTACAGCGATGAAGAGTTACTGAAACTTGTTTTTACTACACCAGGGACGGTCTTTAATAGGGTCTTTTTTAGGCATGATCTTGAGCGTATCCAAGAAAAGTATCAAAAAGATGGTTATGTCATGATGCGCATAGCAGACGTGCAGATTGAAGGCGGCATTATTAATGTCCAGATTTTAGAGCCTGTGGTGGGTGATATTATCATCCAGGGGAACACAAAGACGAAAACCTATGTCATTGAACGGCAGATTAAAGTAAAAAAAGGCGACATATTTAACGCAACTGTTTTGCGTCATTCCATTAATAAAATTCAGATGTTGGGATATTTTGAAGATGTAAGTGTAGGTTTTGAGCCAGGCGATTCTCCTATGGCTACAAATGTTATTGTAACGGTAGAGGAGAAGAAAACTGCCTCAGTGGGGCTTTCCATTAGCCACGGAACGGAGAGCGGTTGGTCTGGCGGTCTCTCGTATACGGATGTGAACTGGAAGGGAAAAGGGCATAAAGCGGAAATAGGTTTTGAAACGGGAGATAATGAGCAGTACTGGGTCTCTTACACAGAGCCTTATATGGATGAAATCCATTATTCGTGGAAAGTCGGAGCTTACAAGAGAATGTGGGAAGATCGAGGGTACTATCGAGACAATATAGAACGGCTCGAATACGATGAAGAACGGACAGGGGCCTATATTGGCGCCGGGAAAAAGTTCTCTCATGATCCTTTCCTGAGCTGGTATCTCACCCTCGACTGGCATGATGTGGATGTCTCCAATATTCGAGAGAAAAATTCTGCTACAGAAGCGGATAAAGAAGATTTAACGAAGGGCACGACCTTCGCAGTTCTTGGAACCTTGACAAGAAACACTTTAGATGAATATTTGAGTTACTCGAAAGGGAATATTATAGATCTCAACGTAGAGCATGCTATGGATTTTTTCGGGGCTGACTGGACGTATACAAAGTACTGGCTCCAGGGACGTTTTTATGCCCCATTAACAGGATTCAAAAATTTCTTCGACCTTAACATTGGAACAGAAGATAACCCTCCAATTTTTGCGGCGAGAACTCGAATAGGCTTCTCTTCAGGAACTATTCCTTCTGCTGAGCGTTACTCTGTTGGTGGTACAAATACTCTTCGCGGCTATGATGGAGGTCAGTTTGAAGGGGACGAAATGTTCCTGGCTAATTTAGAATTCCGGTTGCCCATAGAAAAAGCTTTTGGTTTTGTACTCTTTTACGATACTGGAAATGCTTGGAGAGGCCAAGATAATTTTAGCCTTTCCGATCTCCATGATTCTTGGGGAGTGGGCGTGCGGGTGAAAACCCCTCTCGGGAACCTTCGGCTTGATTACGCTCAAGGAGAAGACGAGAATAAAACCCACTTTGGTTTCGGAGAACTCTTCTAAGGAGTGAGACCATCTGTTATGGTGAAAAGGTGCGGGGCTGTAGCCGCTGCGTTTTTGGCTGCGGCCCTTCTTTTTGTTGGCAGTCCTCTCTACGGGGCTGTTAAAATCAAAGGAATGCAGCCTTGGATGCAAGGTAGCGCAGAGAAAAGTCTCAATGCTGTGTGGCAGGAAATGGAGTCCACAGTTCCTCTTGCAGATCGCCTCTCCATGTTAACTCTCGTAGCAGAGCGCCTTTTCCTGGGATACTCCATTAAGACCCCCCAATGGAGTGGGACTGATGTACTTTTGCCAGTTTCATCTACGAACCCTATTTTATGGCAGGTACATGTTATTCAACCTGTTTTACCTTACCCCACAGACCAGTGGTTTTATAAAGATACGAAAGATCTACAGTCGCAGCTGTTAAAAGCTTTAGATCAAGTGCCTGTAGAAGCCTTGGGGTGGGCTGATATGGCTTTGAAACAGGAAATAGAAGCCCTATCAGGGCCTCGTTTGCCTGGTTGGGACGTATCTTTGCAGGTCCAGATCGATAGTGAGGGTGGTGGTGCCACTCTTAATGTGGCGTTTTTACCACAACAACCATTGGTTCTTGCTATTACACCTACTGTTCAATCATCTTCGCTTCCGGTTGCTTTTCAGTCAGATCTGAAAGATAATCTCCAGTCAGGTCTTTTCCCGGTCATTGGGCTTCCTGTTCAATGGGTGGACGTTCATAAAAAAGAAGTAGAAGAGCTGGCAAGACAATCTCTTGCAGGTCGTAATATAGTGGAAAATTCCAAAGCCCAGGTAGATGTCGCCTTTAAACCATCGCAGATAGCGAAAGCTGATGCAGTGGTAGAAAGCCCCCGTTTTACAATTCAAGCTTGGGCAGCTGCTTATGGGGGGACAGATGATAGATACCCGGAACTGGGGCTTCATGTAGGAAGAAAGGCTCTTCCTCTAAGCGGTTGGGATGTAGAGCTTTATGGGGAATGGATCCTTTCGACCAATGACTGGGGGCTTGAAAGCCGTTGGGGAGCTCGCTGGCGGTACTTCCCTCGCTTGTTGTTCGGAGTGGAATTGGCATATCCGGGAGAAGAAATATGGTGGCGTTTTTGGTTGACAGGAAAAGTAAAACAGCCGTATTTCTGGGTTCGTTTTAGCGAAAACAGCGAAAAGAACATGGGAGTGGGGTATCGGTTGAATGAGTTTTTATCTATAGAATTGCATTATGACGAGCGCGATGATGACCAATGGAGCATTCGCGCTGTAGGAAATTTGTAAGGGGGACGGCGAGAGTGAAAAAAGTGCCTGACGTTTCCGTGACGCTCCGTCAAATCGCGGATTATATTGGCGGGACAGTGGTGGGGGATCCTGAGCATGAGGTTCATGCTGTAGTTTCTCCTGAAAAAAGTGCAAAAAATACAGTTTCTGTTATTTGGGAAGAACGAGAACTAGGGAAAATGGGGGGTGAAGGGTTTCTTGTGGGGCCTCCATCTTTTTTTAATGGCCAGAGAGAGGGAGTTCTGGTCTCAGATCCTAGAGAGGCTTTTGTCAAGCTTCTTTTTCTTTTCAAAAGTCCAAACAAGAGGGGAAAGGGTGTTCATCCCACGGCACTAGTAGCTGAAACAGCTCGCATCTCACCTTCTGCTTTCATAGGACCTTTTTGCGTGGTAGAGGATAACAGCGTTATTCACGATCACGTTGTACTTGAAGCTCATGTTTATATAGGGGCAAATTGTGAAGTGGGTGCTCACTCTGTTATAGAGCCCATGGCTGTCTTATTTTCCGATGTTTTGGTAGGGGAAAGAACTCTTATTCATAGCGGTGCTGTTATAGGTTGTGATGGGTTTGGAATTATCCCTTCTCGTTGCCCCAAGGAGCGGCCTGTCAAAATACCTCAGGTAGGTGGTGTGGTAATAGGGGACGATGTGGAGGTGGGAGCCTGTTCCACCATCGATCGTGGTACTCTCGATAATACGTATATAGGAGCTGGAGTGAAAATTGACGATCATGTTCATGTAGCGCACAATGTGCGGATAGGCGAGAATTGTATTCTTGTCGCCATGACGGGGTTAGCGGGAAGTACTGAGCTTGGGGAAGGCGTTATAATGGCAGCCCGTAGCGGAGCTAAAGACCACGTAAAAATAGGAGATCGTGCCCAAGTTGCGGCCATGAGTGGAGCTGTTAAAGACGTAGCACCTGGAGTAGTGGTGTCAGGGTTTCCTGCGAGGGACCACAAGGAACATTTCAAAGCTCAAGCTCTTTATCTGCGATTGCCTGAAATATTCTCCAGGTTGAGGGAGCTTGAGAAAAAAATAAAAAGTCTAGAAGAGGAGAAAGAATGACCCCTCTTTATACGCTGGCTTCCCCAATAATTTTTAGAGGGGTGGGGCTTCACTCAGGCGCTCCATGCTCTGTGGAGTTGAAACCTTCCACAGAGGATCGGGGTATTCTGTTCAAAATCAATGGTGAATACTTCCCCTTGAATAGTGCGGAATTCTCTGGGGATGGTCGAGGAACAGAGCTTCTTTTCCCTGGTGGCAGAAGAGTAAGGACAGTGGAGCACCTTTTAGCAGCTTTAGGGGCTATGGAAATTGGTCAGGTTGTGGTTGCTGTAATTGGTCCGGAAATTCCTATACTAGATGGGGGTTCTTTTTCTTTTGCGAAGGGAATACAGGAAGCAGGACGAGCGACAACAGGAGTTTTGAGCGAACCTTTAAAACTGCTCGTTCCTTTAGTGGAGAAAGACGAGACAGGGAATCGGATCCTCATGGCTTTCCCAGAGGATTGCCTCTCTATAACGTATATTATCGAATATTCGAATCCGGTAATCGGTACGGAGATATTTGACTTTCGAGTAACACCGGAAGGTTTTTTAACCCAAATAGCTCCTACGCGTACCTTTGCTCTAGATGAAGAAATGGATGACCTGATAGGTCGGGGTCTTGCAAAAGGCGGAACTCTTAGCAATGCTATTCTAGTAACAGGAAAAAAAGCAGAAACTGAGGGAGGTCTTCGTTTTCCTAACGAATTTGTTCGTCACAAAGTCCTCGATATAATTGGAGACCTTACGTTGCTTGGGCGCCCTCTCCATGCTCATATTGTGGCTATTAGGACAGGGCATGAAATGCATCTTCGGCTGGTTCGCCGGCTCAGAGCGTTGGAGAGCCGCTGCTAGTGAAAGGAGAACGTAAAAATGATCAATATCGATAGGATAATGGAAGCACTTCCTCATCGCTACCCCTTCCTTCTTGTAGATAGGATATTGGAGGTAGAAGAAGAGAGAGTTGTGGGGCTTAAAAATGTCTCTATTAACGAACCTTTCTTTCAAGGCCACTTCCCTGGAGAGCCTGTAATGCCGGGAGTCCTGATCCTTGAGGCTATGGGGCAAGTAGCAGCTATGATGATTATCTGTCGTCCCAATATGGGAGATATGATTACATATCTCACCGGCGTTGATAAAGCGCGATTCCGTCGGCCAGTTCGCCCTGGCGATCAACTTATTACCACTGCTGAAATAAAAAAAGTTCGAGGCCGTGTAGGGAAGGTGTGGGCCAAAGCGGAAGTAGATGGAGAATTAGCGGCGGAGGCAGAATATAGTTTTATAATGGCGGAGCGGCTATCTGGAAAGACAACGGAGGATTAAGAATAATATGAGCGTAACTATTCATTCAACAGCTCTTGTGTCTCCTCAGGCTGAAGTGGAAGATGGAGTTGTTATTGGACCTTATTGCATAGTTGGAGATCGTGTTCACATAGGTAGGGAAACAGTTCTCGAAGCATACGTACGTATTTTAGATTACGTTGAACTCGGTGCAGAATGTCATGTTTTTGAAAATGCGATTCTTGGCAGAGAACCCCAGGATCATGGTTTTAAAGGGGAAGAATCGTGGGTGCGCATAGGAAACAGCGTTACATTAAGAGAAAATGTTACAATTCACCGAGCCAGCGGAGAAGGGGCGGTGACGTCGGTGGGGGACGGCTGTTTTATTATGGAAGGTGTTCATTTAGGGCATAATGTGCACATAGGGAAAGGTGTCACCATAGCGAACAAAGCTGGGCTGGCTGGGTATGTTTCTATAGATGATGGAACAGTTATTGGCGGCATAGCAGGCATACATCAGTTTGTTCGGGTTGGACGCTACTGCATGATCGGAGGACTTTCCAAAATTGTCAAGGATGTGCCTCCTTTTCTTCTTGTCGATGGGCATCCTGCCTCTGTGCATGGTATCAATCAAGTAGGATTAAAAAGGGCGGGTTTTTCTTCTCATGATCGAATGGAAATAAAACGTCTTTATCATAATCTGTATCATTCAGGCCTTCCCTTCAGATCTGCTGCGGAAAACATAGAAACAGAAAACAACCCTAACGCCGCAGAAGTTGTTGCTTTTATTCGTCAGGCCAAAAGAGGTATCAGTCCCTGGCCCAGAGAAATAAGGAGAGAAGACGATGACCATTAAGCTTCTTGCTCTGGATGTAGATGGTACGCTTACTGATGGTGGCGTCTATCTCGATGGGCGAGGCAGCGAGTTTAAACGCTTTGATATCCAGGACGGCATGGGAATTGCGAGGTTGCGTAAAAGCGGTGTCCATATAGCTATTATTAGTGGCCGTTATTCTTCTGCTACAGAAGGCCGTGCCCGAGAGCTTGGTATCGATCTCATTTATAACGGAGTCCCCAATAAATATGAAACTCTTCTTGCCGTAGCGAAAATGCTGGATCTTCTCCCCTCAGAAATAGCCTATGCCGGAGATGATGTAAATGATGTTGAATGCATTACCTGGGCAGGTCTAGGCTGTGCTGTGGCTAATGGAGTAGAAGAAGCTAAAAAAGCAGCAGATTTTGTTACCGCTGCATCAGGGGGGCGCGGGGCTGTAAGAGAAATAGCAGAATATATATTAAGAAACAACAAAATAGAGGAAACAGGGTGTGGCTCTGGTGCGTAGACACGGTAGAGGTATTCTCGATCGTTTCATTTTAAAAGAGATGGCAGGGCCTTTTATCTTCGGTGTAATGTCTTTTACCATGGTTTTTGTTGCGGGGGATCTTCTTTTTCAGATCGCCAGTTTGATTATTGAGAAAGGAATCTCTCTCGGTGTCGTGGTTAGACTTTTCCTCTATCGCTTACCAGAGGTTATTATTCTTACCCTTCCCATGGCTTGCTTGCTCTCTTCGTTGTTGACATTCGGCAAGCTTTCGGCGAACAGTGAACTAGTAGCGTTAAAGGCGTCAGGAATTGCTTTCCAGAGGATTTTACGCCCTGTCATTTGGGGGGCGATTATTGTAGGTTTTGCTGCATTGATTTTAAATGAAACTGTCGTTCCTTTTTCAAATCGTGCTGCTGAAAACCTTATGCGCTATGAGGTAATGCGAGAGAAGCCTTCTCTTTTGCAGGAGCAGGTTTTTTTGCGAGACGAGAGCCAGGGAGAGTTGAATCGAGTTATTTACATCGAAAAGCTCCAGCCCCGAAAAGGAACCATGAGTAACATCTTGGTTCAAGAATTTGAAAAGGGCAAACTTCGAAGAATAACTGTAGGAAAAACGGGACTATGGAAAGATGGGAAATGGTGGCTTAATGATGGGGAAGTCTATCAGGTTGGAGAGACGGGCAAAGTTGAGCTTCTTTTCCATTTTGATCGCCAGCATTTTGAATTAGACCTCTCTCCTCAGCAAGTAGAACAGGCGTCACGGAAACCTAAGGAGATGAGCGCCACAGAGCTTTTAGTCCACATCCGACTTCTCAAAGCTCAGGGGGCTAGGCTTGCTCCTCTTTGGGTTATGTTCCATCTTAAATTAGCTGTCCCTTGGGCCAGTGTTGTGTTAGCTATATTAGGCGCCAGCCTTGGAGTCCGTTCTCATCGGACAGGATCTGGAGTCGGATTTGGTTTGAGCGTTGTTATTGTTTTTGTTTATTACGTGGTCATGTCTTTTTGTAAAGCCTTGGGAGAAACAGAGCATATGATGCCTTTTATAGCGGCATGGTTACCGAATGTGCTCTTCCTTCTCGTAGGGAGTTTCTTTGCTCGGAAGGCGAATGATTAAAATGAATAATATTGTTGCAATTATAGCGGGGGATGGGGCCCTCCCAGAGGCCATATGTTCTAAACTTCATCGAGAGGGGATTCCTGTATATCTTTTTCCCCTTGCAGATGATGTTCGCTCGCTGTCGCCGTATGTGACAGAAATTATTCCAGTAACTTCACTTAACCTTCAGGTTCTCTTAGAAAAGATGTTAATAAAAAAGGTGGACACTGTTATTCTTGCAGGCCGAGTTCCTAAAAGCCTTATGTACAATCGAGCAGCTCTTGACGAATTATTGCGTTTATCTCTATGCAATGGCGGCACGAACGATGATCATGCTTTGTTGGGGCGTATTGTGCAAACTATTGAGAGATCAGGACTTCGAGTGGCTGGATACAGGTCTATTGTCCCGGAACTTCTGGCTGAAATGGATTTTATAGCGGGACGCCAACCTACAGAACAAGAAAAAAGAGACATAGAATATGGTCGATATATTCTCTCCCACACGTTATCCCTTTCTTTCGGACAGAGCGTGGTTGTTTGTGACGGTTCGGTTGTAGCGATTGAGGCTATGGAAGGGACAGACGCCATGTTGAAACGGGCCGGAGAACTTGTACGCGGCGGCAGTGTCGTAAAGATGATGCGTGCCGATCAGGATGAACGTTTCGATATCCCAGTGGTGGGTCCTCTTACTCTTGAGGGGATGAAAACTGCGGGCCAGACATGTCTCGCCTTAGAGGCAGGACGCACCCTTATTTTAGAAAAGGAACAATTCCTTCAGCTTGCAGAATCTGCGAATATTTCTGTAGTGGGGGTTGAATCTTGTCAGTCTTTATAAGTTGTGGAGAACCGTCAGGGGATCACTATGCAGCCTTATTGATTGGTTCCCTTCGGAAAATAACGTCTCGCCCTATCTTCGGAATGCTGGGGAAAGAAGGACAACAAGCTGGAGGAGAGGCCCTTTGGTCTATAGACCAGTTAAGCCTTATGGGAACATCTGATATTATCTCTGCCATACCACGACTTCTTTCATTGAAAAAGACCATGGTCGATTATGTACTCCAAAAACGACCAGAGAGAATTGTCGTCATAGATAGTCCAGATTTCCACATTCCCCTTATTCGAAGCCTTCGTAAAAAAGGGTACAAGAAACCTATCTTTTACATTGCCCCCCCTACCGTATGGGCTTGGCGCTCGCGACGAATTCAATCGTTGCGTCGATATTGTACAGCTGTATTTCCTCTTCTAAGATTCGAGCATCTCTTTATGATTCGGCATGGTGTCCCTTCTGTATGGAAAGGGCATCCTTTCCTGGATGAATATGGGGCAGATTCTGTCACAGAACCTTCAAGTCGTACCATAGCTCTTTTGCCCGGAAGTCGAAAAGGGGAGGTAAAGAGACTTCTCCCTGTCCTTTTGGAATGTGCTGCTCTTTTTAAAGAAAAAGGGTATAATCCTGTTTTTTCGATTGCTCCTAGTTTCTCCTCAAAGTATCGAGAAGACCTAAAGGGAAAATTGATATCTTGGGATATTTTTGAAGGGAAAGGCATAGAGCTTATGAAAAAAAGTTGTCTTGTTATAGGGGCCAGTGGTACGGCAGCTCTAGAAGCGATGATGGTCAATCGTTTTATGGTGGTTATGTATAAAGGTTCCTTCATGTCGTGGTTTATCTATAAAATGATGGTGAAAACTCCATGGGTATCCTTGCCTAATATTATGGCAGGGGAGCAAGTATATCCCGAACTTTTACAGAAAAAAGCATCCTCCCACCGAGTAATGGAGGAAGCCCTTGCTTATCTTTCTGATCCCCTTGTAGCTGCGAGGAAACATGCAGATCTGGCCAGGGCTCGCTCTGGAATGGGGGAGTCGGGAGCTGTAGCCCTCTGGGCAGAAACAATCCTTCGAGGCGAAGTGCAATGAAACAGGTGACCCTTCTTGTAAATGGACCGGGAGAACTTTGGGGATGGTGTCGCCCTCTTACGAAGTCTCTGAAGCAGATGGCCTATCAAGTTACCATTTGGCTTTTACCCTGTCAGTTTTCCACTGGCAGAGAAATGGAGGTAGCTCTTCGTTTAGGGGCTGATGTTGTTGTGGGACCTCTTTCTGCAGGAGCCACGTTAGCGGCATTCCATCATCATAATACAGATATAGTTATACAGCTTGGCGGGGATTTGGTTTTTGGCCGCATCCTCGCCCGGCAGAATAAATCGCCTCTTTTATGTTATACCTATGGTGGAAAGAAAGGGCTTCAGCGTTGCGATAGTGTCCTTACAGCTTTTCAGGCTATGGCCGATACACTGCCACAAAAAACGGTAGTAGTAGGAGATTTGGTACAAGAGGGGTTGGCCATGGATTCGGGCCTTTCTCCCTGGCAAAGAAAAGATGGGGTCAAAATAGCGTTTTTCCCTGGCAGTCGACCGGCTATTCGCTCAAGGGCGCTTCCGTTTCTCTCAGAGGTCAGGTCTTTCCTTAGCAAAAGAATTAAAAATCTCCAGGTCGCGACACTTCTTTCTCCCTTTGCACACGTCGAAGAGCTTAACGCATGGAAAAAACAAGGATTAAATCCTACATGTACTGGAACGGCTGTGGCCCTTCGGGAAGCAGATCTGGCCCTTACGCAACCAGGGACCAATACCTTAGAGTTGATGTATATGGGAATTCCAACTCTTGTTGCAGTTCCTTTCGCCTTCTTGCAGGTGATCCCTCTCTCCGGGCTGGTGGGACTTACGGCAGCTTTGCCTGTAGTGGGGCCTGTGTTGAAAGAAAAAGTTTTACGTTCCATGGCACGTCGGCGAACATATTATGTAGCTTGGCCTAACCGATTGGCCCACCGACAGATCATGAAGGAAACTGTAGGGGAGCTTACTCCAAATGAGGTGGCGTTGCAGCTTGTGTCTCTCTATGAAGACAGAGAAAGTTATGAAGCCCAGCGAATGTTGCTTCATCATTGGGCGAACCTTGCTCCGAAAAACCCATCTCAAGTAATCTGTAGCATTGTGGAAAGGCTGTGTGTTTGTTCATGAAGAGTAAAAAACACATCTATTTTCGTTTGCTAGGTTATACGAAGCCTTATTTTGGGAGACTTTTGGCGGCTCTGGGCTGTATGGTGCTGTCTTCCGTCTTTACAGTGATACCTCCATGGCTTCTGAAAAACGTAGTAGATGATGTGCTTATCGCTAAAAAAATGATGGTCTTGAATGTGCTTTCCATAGGGCTCGTATTCCTCTTTATTGGCAAGGGGATAGCCTCTTATGGCCACCAGTACCTCATGAATTGGGTGGGGCAGCGTATTGTTATGGATTTGCGTGTGCGTCTTTATGATCATATGCAGAGAATGTCTTTACGATATATATATGGGAAACGCATTGGAGAACTTATGTCGCGTATTACCAACGATGTGAATGTACTCCAGAATATGGTGACGACTGTAATAGTAGACTTGGTGGTGCAAGGTATTACTTTTTTAGGAATGTTAGGGTTCCTTATTTATATTAACTGGCGTCTTACACTGGTTACCTTCGCTGTTCTCCCTGTAACTGTATGGATTCTTGACCATGCCTCTAAAAAACTTCGTATTGTGGGGCATAATATCCAGGAGGAACTGGCCCGGCTCTCTGCCACTGTACAGGAGGCTTTATCTGCCATTCGCATCGTCAGGTCTTTTGTAACAGAAGATTTGGAATCCAATCGATTTAAAGATCAAAACAAGGCTAATTTTAAAGCATTAATGCATGGAGTTCAGGTACAATCGGCCCTTTCAGGTATTATTGAAGTTATACTTATTGCCGCTCTAGCCTTGATTTTGTGGCTTGGAGGCCGCGATGTAATTTATGGAGCCTTGACCCCTGGCGAGCTTATTGCTTTTTTAGGCTATCTTGGTTTTTTAGTTCAACCTATTCGCGTCTTTACCAGAGTTGTAAGCAATATGCAGCTTGGCCTTGCCGCGTCAGAACGTATATTTGCAATTCTCGACACTCCTTGTGAGATCCATTCGCCCAAAAACCCTGTCCCTCTCGGCACGTTGAAAGGGGCAGTGACAATGGACGATGTTTGGTTTGCATATGTAGACGAACAGTGGGTTTTGAAAGGAGTGTCTCTTGAGGCTAAACCTGGGGAACGGGTTGCTATTGTAGGTTCTACTGGTGGAGGGAAATCTACTCTTATGGACCTCATTCCTCGATTTTATGATCCTCAGCGAGGATCTGTTTTTCTTGATGGACACAATGTGAAAAGCCTTGATCTCGTAGAGCTTCGGAAACAGATAGGTATTGTTCCCCAGGATCCTGTTTTGATGAAAGGGAGCTTGGCTTTCAATATCGCCTATGGTTTCCCAGATGCCACAATGGAAGATATTATTCGAGCTGCTCATATTGCGGGCATTCATGACTTTATCCAATCTCTCCCTGAAGGGTATGAAACGGAAGTGGGAGAGAGAGGAGTAACCCTTAGCGGTGGACAGCGTCAGCGTGTGGCTATCGCTCGTGCCATTATTCGTAACCCCCGCATTCTCATTCTAGATGAAGCTACTTCTTCTTTGGATGTAGCGGTGGAAAGCCAGGTACAGGAAGCTATGGAAAAGGCAATGGAAGGCAGAACATCTTTTGTGATCGCTCATCGTCTTTCCACTATTCGCAATGCCGATACCATTCTTGTCTTGAATGAGGGGAAAATTTCAGAGAGTGGTTCTCACGAAGAACTGCTTGTAAGAGGTGGATTGTATCGTCATCTCTACGATCTTCAGTTTGGTGGTGGAGAAACAGGTTATGAAAGTACTCCGTAGTTATCTTGATTGGGCGCGAGGGGATCGCCGAGTAAGTCCGTGGTCTCTCCTCATCCCCTTTGCTGGCATTTCTCACAGCCTGGTAGCAGCTCGTAACTACGCCTTTGACCACGGTCTTTTGGCGAGCTACGAGCCTTCTATTCCTGTTGTGAGTGTGGGTAACATTACCCTTGGGGGTACCAATAAAACTCCTTTTGTGGAGATGCTCTCTCGCCATTTCTTGGGAATGGGGATCCGGGTGGGTATTGTAAGTCGTGGATATGGAGGGCGAACCAACGATGAACCTGTAATTGTCCAGGGTTTTTCTGCTAATCGAGATATAGTAGGAGATGAACCGCTCCTTTTGGCTTCCCGGCTTTCAAATGTACCAGTAGCTGTTTCTCGAGATCGTCTCAAAGACGTGGAAGCTCTAAAAAAACATAATGTAGAGCTTATTGTGGCAGATGATGCCTTTCAGCACCGTCGGTTGGGCAGGGATGTGGATATTGTTCTGGTGGATGCGTGTTGTCCTTTTGGAAATGGGCGCCTTATTCCTGCCGGTATATTGAGAGAGCCTCCCAGAGCTTTAAAGCGAGCCCATATCGTAGTTATTACCAAAGCAGATCAGGTATCGAGTGAAGAACTTCGCGCTGTGCGAGAAAAACTTTTGAAATATGTCCCGGCTTCTCGTTTGTTTACATCGCGTCTTGAACTTAAAACATGGTCTTTTTGGCAAGGGAGCTGGAAAGATATTTCTGGATTTGAAGCTCGAGATTTACCCATAGTCGCCTTTTCAGCTATAGGAAGTCCAGCAAGCTTTAGAAGGACCTTGGAGCAAGCAGGGCTTAACGTATTAAAAGAACTTCGCTTTAAAGATCATCATCGTTTTGATGAAAGAGACATGAATAGGTTAGGTTCTCTGCGCAAAGAATTGGGAGCTGCCTACCTCGTGTGCACAGAAAAAGACGTATATAATTTGCCTGAATGGGATGGAGACTGTCCGTTGCTCGTACCTATTATTTCTACAGTGATAGATGAGGAGCCTCGATTTTGGCGTATTATAGCCCAAACGCTGCAACCTCGCCTGGTGGTGGCTTCCAACGGGTATGGGGAGGATGCTATGGGAGCGTTGCTCGCAGAAAAGATCCGCAATCGTTTCCCTGGTGCTCTCATCTCTTCTTTTCCTATAGTAGGGAAGGGCGAGCAATATCGTAATGCTGGTTTTATAGTGGATTCTTCTCCGTCTGAATCTCCTTCTGGCGGTGTCATAAAATATCATCTTTCTGATTTATGGCGAGATCTGCGCTCTGGGTTGGTACGGCATATTTTTTCTCAATTTAAGGCTTGGCGGCGGTTGAGAGGTACTGTTCGGACACCTCTTTGTGTAGGAGATGTCTATCTCCTACTTCACACTTTATGGGGGCAGGGACAGCTTCCCTTGCTTGTTGCCACAGCAAAAACAGTTTACCTTAGTGGACATTGGCGACTTGAGCGTTTTCTCATAAAACATCGATGTAGACGAGTATGGACTCGGGACGCAGAGACAGCTAAAGAGTTATCCCGTTCCCGAGCCAATGCAGTTTTTGCAGGGAATCCAATAATGGATCTTACCTGTGATAATAATAGTGGATCCTTCCAATGGCCAGAACATAAAGGAGTGAAGGTCCTTCTTTTACCTGGAAGCCGGCAACGTGCCTATCAGGATATGAAAATGCTTCTTGACGCAGCGTTGCTCCTTCAGGCAAAAACTCCATGTTCTTTTGTGGCCGTTATAGCTCCTTCTTTGGATGTGAGAGAGCTTGTGCAGGGAGCTCCTGGCTGGAAAGTTATTCAAAATGGCGCAGGTATAGAAAGAGATGGAATACAGGTGTTTTTCCATTTCGGCTCCCTTGTTTCAGTGGCTAATAACGCCCATATCCTTATAGGCCTCGGTGGAACCGCTAATCAGGTATGTGCAGGCCTGGGAGTTCCAGTGGTTTCTATTCGAGAGAAGGGGAAACTCGTACAGAAAAAACTATTGGGGAACTCTGAAGTCCTTGTGGCGCCTGAACCGAAAGCTTTGGCAGATGCTGCTTACGCTATCCTTACGGATAAGGAATTACGACAAGCGATGGCGGAAGAGGGGCGTCGGCGTCTCGGTGGCCCTGGTGCCCTTGATAATGTAGTGAACTACGTTGCAAAAGAATTAGGTTGGGATTTGCGTTGCCGAATATATGAAAAAGTGTTTTGCTTTGGCGTTTCCCATTCAGATGGGACGATTGAGGATTAAAGGCAGGGGATAGAAGAATGACACAAAAAGTACCTGTTGGAAATTTTACGGTCGGGGGCGACTCCCTCGTCATTATTGCCGGACCATGTTCCCTTGAGAGTCTCGAATTAGGTTTGGAAGTAGGGACAAAAGCTAAAGAGGTATGCGATAAACTCCATTTGAATTATATCTTCAAGGCTTCTTTCGATAAGGCCAATCGTACCTCAATCCATAGTTACCGCGGACCTGGTATGGAGGAAGGGCTTGAACAATTGGCTGAGATAAAACGTCGTTTAGGTGTTCCCATTCTCACCGATATTCACGAGTCGTGGCAAGCAGAACCAGTGGCGGAGGTGGCAGATATTTTACAGATTCCAGCCTTTCTTTGCCGTCAGACAGATTTGCTCGTGGCGGCCGCTGAAACGGGGCATCCTCTTCATATAAAAAAAGCTCAGTTCCTTGCTCCCCAGGATATGGCACAAGTAGT
Organism: Aminobacterium sp. UBA4908; assembly: GCF_002398115.1. Lineage (NCBI taxonomy): Bacteria > Thermotogati > Synergistota > Synergistia > Synergistales > Aminobacteriaceae > Aminobacterium > Aminobacterium sp. UBA4908. The sequence goes on along the minus strand of NZ_DHCG01000002.1, from coordinate 552,102 downwards.
GGAGAAGTGTCGTGAAGCGAACAATCCTCACGTTATCCTTTGCGAGCGGGGAACAACCATGGGATACAATCAATTAGTAGTGGATATGCGATCCCTTGTACTCATGCGCAGCCTAGGCTGCCCAGTTGTTTTTGACGCGACTCATAGTGTGCAAATGCCTGGGGGGAAAGGTTCTTCCAGTGGTGGTGACCGCCGTTTTGCCCTTCCTTTGGCCAGAGCTGCTGCTGCGATAGGCATAGACGGTCTTTTCATTGAAACTCATCCTAACCCCGCTCAAGCAAAGAGTGATGGTCCGAACATGGTCCCTCTCCATAAGCTGGAGTATTTTTTGCGACAGATTAGCGAACTATGGTATACCGTAGAACAGGGAATGGGAAAAACAGATATAGATTGGGCAGAGGAGGCGTAGCCATGGTGTGTCTTCCTCGTGAGCGAGCCGGTATAGATCTTGACGATGCATGTCTCTTGCAAATCGGGCGTAAGGTACTGCAACAAGAAGCCCAGGAATTAAACAAGGCAGCTGGGCGTCTGGGAAGCGAGCTCGTAAAAGCAGCAAGGCTGATACATGATTGTAAAGGACGTCTCGTTGTTATAGGGATGGGTAAGTCAGGTCTCATTGGGCGGAAAATAGCTGCAACTCTTGCTTCTCTTGGAACCCCTTCCTTCTTTCTCCACGCAGCAGAGGGATCACATGGCGATCTGGGCATGGTTTGCAGAGAAGATGTGGGGCTCTTCATCAGCAATAGTGGCTGTACCCATGAAGTTGTGGCGTTGCTTCCTTTTTTCCGTCGTCTTGGCGCTCCAGTGGTTTCCATCACAGGGGGGCTCTCTTCTCCTTTAGCGAAAAACTCGGATATAGTTCTTGATTCAAGCGTGGAGAGGGAGGCAGACCCTTTGAACTTGGCTCCAACGAGCAGCACCACGTTACAGCTAGCCATTGGAGATGCATTGGCTGGTATGGTTACGGAGCTTCGCGGTCTCGGCGAAGACGATTTCGCCCTCTTCCATCCTGGCGGAGCCTTGGGGCGCCGGCTTCTTACAAAAATAGAGGACGTTATGGGAGCGGGAGAAAAATTACCTGTCGTCAGAAACCACGTAAAAGTAAGTGACGCCCTTTTCGAAATGACGAGCAAGGGGTATGGTGCCACTATTATTGTGAATGAGAATGGAAAATTAGAGGGGATATTTACGGATGGAGACCTCAGACGTCTCATAGCTCGGCGAGGGGTAGAGTGCCTTACAGATGTTGTAGCTGGGGCTATGACGCGAAATCCTATTACTATAGGGCCTGATCGGCTAGCTGCCGAAGCTGTTCGTATTATGGAGGAAAAAGAAATTTCTGTAATAGTTGTGGTTAAGGATGATAAGCCTATAGGGATAGTTCACCTTCATGAAATTTTAAAGGCGGGGGTGGCATAAGCTGAACTATAGTATGTACCGAGCCCTAGTGTCTGCTGCCTACCTCGCAGTGTACCCTTGGTTGGCGAAGAGATACCAGATAGGGCTGTCTGAAAGAAAAGCTCTGTACGCTCCAGAAAAACAAAGGATGTTTTCGGAAAGACCTTTATGGGTTCATGCTGTTTCAGTGGGAGAGGTCCAATCGGCGTGGCCTCTTTTAGAAGAGGTTCATACCGATCCGGTTTCCATTCCGGTAGTGCTTTCGACAACGACGCCTACCGGTCGTGCTATGGCGTATCAACTGACTCCCCATCTCTTTAACACCCATATATACTATCCTTGGGACATCCCTTGGATTATTAAAAGGGCTCTTGATAATATGAACCCTCGCGCCTATGCGGTAATAGAAACTGAAATATGGCCTAATCTATTGAAGGAACTTGAGAAGAGGCGTATTCCGGCTTTTCTCGTTAATGGAAGATTCTCTGTGTCTACCTCTGCGAGAGCTAAAAAAAGCGCTCATTTTTGGAGAGATATTTATTCTTGTTTTACCCGCCTTATGGTTCGTTCTGATAAAGATGCTGACCACCTTCTCTCTCTAGGAGTATCTGCCCATAAGATAGTTGTAACGGGAGATTGCAAAGTAGATGCTCTTCGTTTGCGCCATAAAGATGTAGATCTTTCTTTTTGGCAGAGCACTCTTGGCACAGAACGTCCGCTTTTTTTGGCAGGGAGTACCCACACTGGTGAGGATGAAATAGTGCTCAAGGCGTTTCGCATTGTTCGCGAACGTTTCCCAAAGGCTCGGCTTATTATTGTCCCCCGTCATCCCGAAAGAGCTGCTGATGTAGAGCGATTAGCTGGGAATGTTGCTCGTACCTGCCGGCTTTCTTCTTTGTCCGAAGGCTGGTCTATCTTAATAGTAGATAAAATAGGAGTTCTTTTTGAATTATATGGTGTTGTTGATAGTGCATTTATAGGAGGAAGCCTCGTCCCTAAAGGTGGACAGAACCTTATGGAGGCTGCTGCCTTTCGAGTGCCGGTGTGTCATGGCCCTCATATGGAAGATTTCCCTGAAGCGGCAGAAGCGCTGGGTGATCTTAATGTATCTGTAGTTGTCAGGAGTGCAGATGAAATGGCGAAGCGATGGATGGGAAGCCTCTCGCCATCTCTTAGAGAAACTGTTCAAAAAGGCTCGCGCCTTTATTTTGAACAGGTGGGAGGCGCCGCCCGAGCGTCGTGGAAAGAGATCCGAGAGGAGATGAGCATATGAATCTGAACAAGGATCTGTTAAAAAAATTCTACAATAATCTTGATTCGCGCTCTCAAGAGAGTTTAGATGAAGCGGTAGAGAAGATGATTGCGGTCAAGAAGCAAAATGGCAAAATTGTTGTTGCTACTGGTAGTGGCCCTAATATCCACGAGGGGGTAACTACTCTTATCGCTGAACTTATGGATAAAGGCATTATCGATGGAGTGACTACCAGTTCTGCTGTGGTAGGACATGAAATGGCAGGGGCCCTCGATAAAGTCAAAATGTGCAATGCAGCAGACCTCGGCTTCGAAGAACGTTTTATGCCGCGTGGCAATGTTTTTGAATTCACGCAGCTTACGGCCGATGCGCTACAACAAATTCGTCAAGAAATGGTGCTTGATGAACAGCTCCTTGAACAGGGGAATAAAGTTGACGGCCATATAGTTCTTAAAGCTGCTGGTAATATGGCATATCCGATGGGGCTTCGAAATGAAACGATAGCGGGAGAAATTTTAACCATATGCCGAGCGTACGGTCTCCCCTTTGAAGTTGTAGCTGGGTGGGGGGCCGATCATCACACCATGATCGGTATTGGAGCGGAAAAAGGACTTCCAGTACTTGTAAGTATCCCTCAGATGATTGGAAGTGGCCATGTCGGGATGGCTATTGGAGACAGCATTTCTATCTGCGAGCGTTCCATGCGTATCGCTCATATGTTGGGAGATGCCGATATCATTATAGAGTCGGCAGTAGCCCTGACCCAGGAAATTCATGACGGCCCCTTTGAATGTTATACAGGTCACGGCATTTGGTCGTGGTGGAAAGGCCTTCAAACCTATAGCCTTCGAGATAAGACATTGATCCGGATTGACCTCGACGAAAACTTGAGAAAAGCTCAGGATCTGCAGAAACAAAGTGCCATGATTCAGGAGGCCATCAATAAGGGGCTTCCTAAAACTAAAATATCAAGAATTCCTTTCCGTATGGAAATGTCTGCTTTTGCCCGACATGAAGGGAGCATTCCCATTATCGGTGATATAGGGCAAGTATGGCCTCTTATGGCGTGGCGAGTTGCCGAGGCTCTCAATATATCCCTCGATTTCATGAGCTATTCTCAGGAGACAGAGGAAGGGAAAGCCATGCGCGAGTGGATTGTGAATGAAGTGAAGTTCCTCAATAGGGGAAAGCTTCTCCAGAAAGCAAAGGAGTATCGACTATAACCATGAATATTCTTGGAGTGATTCCAGCACGTTACGGTTCAACCCGTTTGCCAGGGAAACCTCTCGCTGATATTTGTGGAAAACCTTTGATTCAGCATGTTTATGAGCAGGCTTCCCGCGCATCGCTTATAGGTGCTCTTATTGTGGCTACTGATGATGAGAGAATTGTGGAGGCTGTACAGGCCTTTAACGGCAATGCAGTACTTACTGGAGCGGATCACCCTAACGGGACAAGCCGAGTGGCGGAAGTGGCTAGAAATATGAATGTAGATCTCGTGATCAACATTCAGGGAGATGAGCCCTTGCTTGACCCTCAGATGATTGATGAGGTGGCCGGAGCTCTTATGGAAGATGAAACGGTAGTATCTGCCACCCTGTGTGCACCTATTACAGACGAGCAGGCTCTCTCTGATCCGAATGTGGTGAAGGTTGTACGGGATAGAAGGGGTTTTGCCTTGTATTTTAGCCGGTCACCTATTCCTTATTTCAGAGTTCAAGCATCTCTTCCTGTGTATGAGCATATTGGAATATATGGCTACAGAAAAGATTTTCTCATGAAATATGTAGAGCTTGAGAATACCCCCCTCTCTACTGTAGAGTCTCTTGAACAGCTTAAAATTCTGGAGAATGGCTACAGTATGAAGGTACTAGAGACGAAAGTAACGCATCGCGGTCCGAGCGTGGACACACCAGAGGATCTAGAGGCTGTTCGTCGCATTATGGGTAAAATAACTCTGTAAGGAGGAACGTATATGTCTCAATCCCCTGAGATGGTCATTATCCTCAGTGACGGAATTCGCGGCCATCTTTTTCAAAGCCGAGGGATTGCCGGGTGGCTTGCCAAATATACAGGTGCGGAGATTGTTGAATTTCAAGTCCCTAAAATCTCAGGATTTATGAAATTTTACCTTTTGAAATTGCAAGGACGACGCCTTCCTTCTATGAACAAAGAAGAGCTGCATTGTTGGTTTGCAAAATCGGGGGGGCATCCCCTCGTGGAAGAATGTCAGCTCCATCTTCAAAAAAATAAAGTTGATTCGAGACGCGTTCTTTTTATTTCGGCAGGAAGCGGTGCAGCGGCTTTTAACGTAGCTCTTTCTAAATATTTGGGGTCAAAAAGCTGTGCCCTTATGACTCCGTCCTTCATAGGTACGGATCCTTTTGATTTTGCAGTAGTGCCTCTTCATGATAAGCCGAAAGGAGAAGCAAACGTTTTGTCGACTCTTGGTGCCCCTAACTCGATCTTTCCGGAAAAATTATGTGAAGCGTCGAAAGAACTGTCTTCCATATATCCTCCAGAATCTCATCGTCGTTGGGCTCTTCTTATTGGTGGCGATGATGCTAATTATTGTATAAGCTCCATATGGATGCACAAAAATATTTCACCTATTATCAGGGCAGCTCAAGAAAAAAATATAGATCTTTACATTACTACGTCACGACGAACATCAGCAGAAGCGGAGCAGGCTCTTATTGAAGTGGCGGGAGAAAGCCCTCAGGTAAAAATGCTTCTTCTTGCGTCCCAAGATCCTATGAATCCTGTTCCTGGCATGATGGGGCTCTGCAATAGGGTATTTTGTACGGAAGATTCTGTCTCCATGGTTTCAGAGGCTGTAACGGCAGGGCATCGTGTTATATTAATGCGAGTGGAGCATCGACAGGGAATAAAAAAGGTGCTTCAAACATGTATGAAACCTTTTTATTCGTGGGGTATTTCACGTTTCAATACCCTCTTTGATGCATTGAAAGAAAAAAGGTGTTTAGTAGAGTATTCCGCACATTGTCTTGATGAGCTTGATGGTGATTATCAGAGCTCTGTTACTGATTTTAACGAAGCTCGACGTGCCGCTTTGTGGATTATAGAGAGGTGGAAAGAATGAAAATCATTGAACTAGTCCCAGAACTTCAGGAAGGGGGCGTGGAACGCCATCTACTCTGGATGACTGAAAAGCTAGTAGAGCGTGGCCACGAAGTGTTAATTATTTCGGCAGGAGGGAAAATGACCTCCCTATTTCACTCTCAAGTGAAGCAATGGATTCTCCCTGTCCATAAAAAGAACCCCTTAACCGCATGGTCTTGTGCTCAAAAAATAGCCGATCGAGCGAAACTAGAGGGATGGAATATTCTCCATGCACATTCCAGAGTCCCTGCGTGGATAGCCATGTGGGCTTCAAAAAAAGCCAATATACCGTACATAGTGACAGGCCATGTTCTCTTCGGGAATAAATCTCCGTGGATCTATTACCCCTATCGCAAAGCGTTTAAAGTCATATGCGTTAGTCATGCTGTAGAAGATGGCATGGTATCTTGTTTTTCTGGAAATACTCAAGTTATACACAATGGATTAACCGAACCTCCTTTTTATTGGAAGGGGCCGGACTCCGAAGATGTTACAACACGTTTCCTTTTCGTGGGACGTCTTTCCAAGGTAAAAGGAATTCAAGATATAATTGAAGTACTGCCTCGTTTGCAAGGTTCCTGGTCTTTAGATGTATTAGGTGACGGACCTATTATGGAAGAGCTTAAAAACCGTGTAAAAGATCTTGATCTGGAAGATCGCGTGACTTTTTATGGTTTCCGTGACGATCCCGATTATTGGATGCAGCGTTGCTCATGCCTCCTTTTCCCATCGTATGGGGAGGGGATGCCCCTTACTCTGGCCAGGGCTATCCAGATGAAAGTTCCAGTTATAGCATCAAATATATTGCCGGTTCGGGAGCTTGCAAAATCTGATGAAGGGTTGTTACCGCCAGGCAATCTTCATGCTTGGAGTAATGCTTTGCAGTTTTTCATCAATACAAAAAAAACAATTTGTAAATTTGACCCTGACATCATTCCAACTCTCGACCAAATGACTGATACAGTTGAGACTATTTATAGGAAGGCATTGATGACATATACAGTGTGAGGGGGAGACATTTATTGAAAGTTCTTCACTACGTAAATGAGGGAAATTTAGCATGGGTCCAGCCCTGGATGCAACTCCTTGATGCTCTGCGAACAAAGGGAATATGTAATGTAGTTATGTGTCCGGAGTATGGAACATTAGCCTCTATAGCTCGGGAGCATAATTTTGAGGTACGAACCTGTAAAGCCCCCTTCCCGTGGGCTCCGGCTCTTTGCTTGGAAGTGGGGAAGACTGTAAAGAGCGTAAAACCTGATCTGATTCATACCCGCCTTTCCTCGGCAGCGGCTCTTGGCGGTTATTGGGGATATAAATTGGGTATTCCTGTAGTGGCGACTCTCGATAAGTACCCTAAAACAAAATATTATACCCATGTTACACACCTCGTTGGGTGTTCACGGGCGGTTTCAAAGCACATGATAGACCAGGGAATTCCTGAGAAAAAAGTCTCTACTATTCATAACCCTGTACTCTTTGAGCGTTACATAAGAAATGAAGAGAAGAGGTTAGAGCTTCGCGAAAAAGCAGGGATTGAAGAAGGCCAGATAGTAGTTCTAGGTGCGGGGCGTTTTGTAAAGTGGAAAGCTTTTGACGTTCTTATAAAAGCGGCAGCAAAAATTGAATCTAGTAAAAATTGGGTTCTTTGGCTTGTGGGAGACGGATCAGAAAGAAAACATCTTGAAAGGCTTGTGGAAGAATATTGTCTTCAAGACCGAACCACGTTTTGGGGATTCGCCTCAGATGTTCGCCCGCATCTTTGGGCATCGGATATTTTTGTTCAGCCTTCAGGTGGTCCGGAAGGTTTTAGTCTCATGTTGTTGGAAGCCATGGCGTCTGGACTCCCTGCTATTGCTACAAATATTGGTGGAACCCTTGATATTTTAGAAGAAGGTTCAAATGGCTGGTTCGTAAAGCCAGGTGATGTTGATGGTTTATGTCGTGTCCTGTCTTTTGCTTTAGATCAAGCTGATCTCACCGAGGTTGGTCTTCGTGCCTCTCAAAGTGCAGCCCGTTTTCGGGTGGAACCCATAGCGTGTCAGCACGAGGATTTATATAGATTTTTAGTACAGAACAAAACGGAGCTAGGGAAATAGAGAAATATTGGGAAATTCTTGTTTCCCCCACTTCGTATCATATGCCTACCTAATGTGTTGTGGTTGCTCAATGTTTGAGATGTTACTTAAAGACGAATCTCAACGCTTAAATCCAAATACATAATGGAATATAGAAGTTTTTATTTTCAACATCATCAGAGGAATAATATGAATATAGAAAAATCTCGTGTTTCTCGAGTGCTTGTTATAGGCCTTTCTTGTATTGGAGATATGCTCTTTGCAACGGCGGCTCTTAGAAATTTGCGCTGTTTATTGCCTGATGCTCATTTCACGCTTTGGGCTCCTCCACGTGTTATCGACATGTTCGTGGATGATCCTATGTGGGATAATGTTGATCTTTACGACCGTAAGAAAGTCTTTTCCGGGATATCTGGGCGTTTAAAGGCTATAAAGAAAATGAGAGAAGGTCAATTTGATCTCGTACTGGATTTACGAGAAACCTTAATGCCCATAGTTAGCGGGGCTCTCTACGCTCCTTTGCTAGCGGTGAAAGAAATTTTCTTCCCCAAGAGGATTCATGAAGTAGAAAAATGGCTTTATTTTTTATCGTCCATGGGAGTACCAATATGGAATCGTAATATGAGGCTTTATATATCCCCTCAGAATAAGTATGAAGTAGAAAAAAAGTTGAGCCCTCTTCGAAAAGGGAGACCTTTTTTTATATTGAACCCTGGAGCAGATTCTAGCAAACGTTGGCCTGTAGAATCTTATGGCGAACTTGCATGTCTCTTGGCGAAAAAATATGGTGCGCTGATCGGTGTCATTGGATATAGCGATTATGAACAAGAACTTGCTGCTAGAGTTCTTTCAAAACTAAAAGACGCAGGGCTTGATCTTTCAGGACGTCTTTCCCTTCCTACTCTGGCTGCGTGGCTTGCAGCAGCAGATTTGGTTGTGTCGAATGATACTGGCCCTCTACACATGGCTGCTGCTCTCTCTACTCCAGTTGTCGGTATCTATGGCCCGTCCCTGCCACAAATCAATGGGCCGTGGGGAACAGTACACCGCGCAGTCATCCCTCCGGTACCATGCGCACCGTGTCTACAAGGAAAAAATTGTACCCGGGGAGTGGGAAGTTGTCTCGCGGCTCTTAGTGTAGATAAAGTTTTTGAGGCCTGCAGAGGAGTACTGGAGGAATTCCATGGCTATTAAAGAGTTACCACCTCTTCGTGGACGTGTCCTTGTAATAGCTTATAGTGCTTTTGGCGATATTGTGCAAAAAATGGCCGGTGTTAAAGCGCTTAAAAAATGTTATCCGGACCTCTCTGTTACATGGTTATCATGTTCTCCTTATAAACAACTTGTGGAAGTTCAACCTTTTGTAAACGATGTTCTCTCCTGGGATCGTTCTTTAGGGAACCGAGGTTTTTTAAAACTTCTCAATAACATAAGGAAGAGGCATTTCGATGTAGTTCTTGACTTAAAGGGAACAGACCGTTCGTTACTCATGACACTGTTTTCTCGCGCTCCTGTGTGCATTGGCTGGCACGCTCGAATCCCTTTTTTTCATAATTATTTTACCTATGATCCATGGAGTTTCCTGAACATAGATGTTCATAGAGAAAAGGGCCCGCATATCTTTATTCCCGATGAATTGAAAGAAACCATAAGAAAGCAATTCAAATTTGATAAAGCTCCCCTTATCGTTTGTGTTGTTGGAGCGAGCAAACCTGAAAAGTGCTGGCCGATCGGCCATTGGGTGCGTTTCTTGGATATGCTTGCTGGGTACGACGCGAATATCTGCATTATAGGGCATGGCACAACAGAAGAAAGATTATCTGAACAGTTATGTCATGAAACCCGAAACAACAAAGTCTGCAATGCAACAGGCCAGTTATCTTTCTTGGAAATGGGTGCTATGATAGCGCGAGCGTCTCTTGTAATCGGTGGTGATACGGGGCCTTCTCATTTTGCTGAGGAGCTGGGGGTTCCCCTTATTGGTTTATTTGGCCCCACTGAGCCTCATGAGGCTGGCTATAAAAATATAGTAGCTTTATTAGCTGAATGTACGCATGTGGGGTGTCAAAACTGGAGATGCTCATTCCCATGTATGGAGACCATTACTCCACAAAAAGTATTGAATGCAACGCTTTCTTTGCTGGCGTGATGGTCACAAGACAAGAGATAGTCTTTAACGCTGCCATTCAGGTGCTCTCATATCACGAATAAAGGGGCTTTATATAAAGATGAAGCGTCAAATATTTTGGGCTGAATTTGGTTTTTTGTTTGCTATTTTCATGGCTCCTTGGGGGCCTGTTTTACGTTATTTAGGTTGGCTTTTTGCTTTCGTAGGATTGGGGATGGATTTACGAAAGGGTAAATCTTTCAGAGGCGTTCTTGACCCTTTTATATCGAGGGCTCTCTTGCTTTTCCTTTCTTGGGCTGTGGTTTCCACTTCGTTATTCAAACATGATCTTTATTCATGGGGGAAAGGGATCTCTTTAGCATTAGAGTTTTCTTTTGCCATATGGCTTGCCGCTTATGTTTTTCAAGAGCAAGGTGCTTTGAGGCGATGGAAACATGTATGGACGTTAGGTATAGCCTTATCTCTTGTCCACCTCATTGGGGGAGAGTTGCTTCTTCTCACGCGAGAGCTTTTTTCTAATATCAATACGATTGGTATTTATGCATGTATTATTGTACCCTTTGTTTTAGCTCTTTTCTTCGAGAGCGAGAATAGACTTCTCGCTTGGGGGTATGCCCTGCTCTTTTGGGGGAGTATTCTTGCTCTTATTGTCAGTTTTAGCTCAGCAGCATGGATAGCGGGGGGCATTGCCCTTCTTCTGCAACTTTGGGTAAGTCGAATATCTTCGAAAGAGATCAAAATTCTTGTTTTATCCTTTCTTGCCTGTAGTGTCGTAACGTTTTTAGTCTTAACAATATGGCTTCCAGAAAAAGGAGTGGCCTTTGCTTCCTATTTTCAGCGAGAAGTACAACAAATCCTTTCTATAAATGACATAGATAACTTTTCTACTCATCGAATTTATATTTGGAAAGGTGCATGGAATCTAATAAAAGAAAAACCTCTTATAGGGTGGGGATGGGGTGATTTCTCTCAGGCCTTTGCTCAGGTAAATGCTTCCTGGTGGAATCCTGAAATAACAAAACTGAGCGTATATCGGGATGACGCACATAGCATGTATCTTAACATTGCTATTTTTGGAGGTATTCCTACATTGCTTCTCGTTATTGCCATACACCTCCGGGGAGCCTGGCTTGCTTTTCAGAAAGGGAATTGCAACGAGAAAGGTAAATACATTTATTATGCTATTTTTGCCTCTATAACAAGTCAACTTATTTACAGTTTGGCTGGCGACATGTTTTCATTCCGTTTTAAAGGTGCTATACTATATTGGACTTTAATAGGCATAGTTAGCATGAAGGATTATGTGAAATGATACAGAAGTCCTATTTTCATAAAGTAACTTTCACGGTAGTATAACCAGCGAAATTGCTGAGTTCTTTGATAATTTAACTTGGTTCATTATATTGCTTCATTCATCCGTAAGTATCTCTGAAGGCAGGAAAGGAGGTGCCGACAACCCCCGGCCATAAAGAGGGAGCGGATGTTGAGGGCGGAGAAAACACAGTTCTGTTGCGAAGACAAAAGAAGGAAACGAGGATACTTCTCTAAGGTCTTCAAAAAGAATGTGTGATCCCGCAAATACAAAAAAAGACAACCAAGGGGGTTGCACAAATATGAAAAAGATTCTTGCACTTGTTGCAGTAGCAGTTCTGGTTGCGTTTGCCGCACCAGCATTTGCTGCCAATCCGTTTATGGATGTACCTATGAACCATTGGGCCTATGATGCAGTAGGCCAGCTTGCTTCTCGTGGTGTAGTTTCCGGCTATCCTGATGGCTCCTACAAAGGGAACCAGCCCATGACCCGTTATGAAATGGCTTCTCTCGTTGCCCGCGCACTGGCTGTTGTTGACATGAACAAAGCCAGCAAGCAGGATGTTGAGATGCTGAAGAAACTCGTTGTTGAGTTCAAAGACGAGCTTGACGCTCTTGGCGTGAAGGTTGACAAACTTGACAGCAGAGTAGCCGTTCTTGAAGAGAACCTTGGCGGCTGGAAATTCTGGGGCGAGTTCCGTTTCGATGCTAAGTTCGCCGATGAAGAGAACGGGCTTTACACGAATAATGGAGATACCGATTTTAACCTGAATCGTTACCGTATTTGGATGCGCAAGAAGGTTGACGACAAAGTAACCTTCACGGCTCGTCTGGGACAGGGTAACGGCAATGGGACTCTTCGTAACGATGTTCGTTGGGATTACTACTGGATCGATGTTGCCCTTCCTTGGGACTTTGCCATGAAGGCTGGACTTTGGACCATGGACTGGCAGGATGAAGACGGTCTCTATACTGATAATGATGCTCTTTTCACCGATAGAGCTCATAAAGGTTTCTACTTTGCAAGACCCTTCAGCATGGGTGAGTTTGCAGCTTACGCTTCAAGAGAAGACGCTGATATTGATGAAGTTTTTGAGTATGGTGCTCGTGTAAAGTTTAACTTCAACGAGAAGTTCTGGGTGTCTGGAAACTATATCCAGAGAGATCTTGATGTTGCTGGTGGCGATCTGGAAGATGATGCTAACGTATGGTGGGCGGCTCTTGGCGTGAACTTTAGCGATAATTGGGCAGTCAGAGGTGCTTACTACAAAGAGGATCTTGGTTTGAATGTAACAACTGGTGAAGATAAGCCGGCAGCATGGCAGGCTATCCTTGATGTCAAGCAGGAAGCTCTTGGCTTTACCTCTGTTTGGGTTGAGTACTTAGACTTCGACGAGAACTTCACAGCTCTTACCGATGGTCCTTGGGATCTCTATGGTACAGTAACCGGAACGGATCTTGGAAATCAGTATGATAACGTTCTGTTCGTGAAGTTGAACCAGAAGTGGAGCGACAAGTGGAGCACTTTCCAGCGCTATTTGAGTGGAAGCGCTCGTGGAACAGGTGCCCTTATTGACGACACCACTAACTGGACTGTTGGTGTGAAGTACTATTACACCCCAGCTCTTTCTTTCGAGTTGCTCTATGATAAGATCGAGAACAGCCAGGCTGTAAAAGGCGTTGACGATAACGTAGTTCGCTTCCGTACCCACGTGGTATTCTAAGCTGGTTGAGTTGTTAATTAAGTAGCTAAAAGGGGAACCCAAATTGGGTTCCCCTTTTTTCATAGGCTATTGCAGTGTATAATACTCCCAGTTTGTGTTGAACTTGAGGAGGGACAGTGCGTGAAGCTGAGACGATTCCTTATAGGAGCTTGTACCGTGTTATTCCTGCTGGGATCTGCTTTCCCCGGCTTGGCAGACGAGAAAATATTGAGTCGTTGGTCGAAGACGAATCATTACGAAAACGACATAGGCAGTGAACTGTGGGTGACGGCGTCTTATTATGCCTCTGAATATGTAGAGGCCTTAGTGCAGAGCGAGGCGCAAAAGAATTTGTGGACAGCTGACGAGTCTGAGCAGTATAAGTATGAACTTTTGAAGACACTGAATTTGAGCGAGTACATTCCTATTTTTATCGCTTTCGATAATCGTGGCCCATCTTTGCACATGGCGCCTTTTAATGATCAACTTACTTTGTGGGTAGGAAAGAAAAAACTACAGCCTGTTGATTACGACAAGCGTTTTAACTTTAAGTTGCAGGGTAAGCGTGAAGGGTTTGTGTACTTCCCTCGGTATGATGAAAAAGGGAAGCCTATTCTTGAGGGAGTAAAGTCTGTACGCCTTACGATAAATGGAGGCATTAGTCCGGTAACTATGGGTAAGTCTATTGAATATATCTGGGATGTAGCTGATGACCACCCAGAAAAGCTCTACGCAGGTAAAGCTGCCGCCCGTCTTGAACTAGATCGTTTGATCAAACGCCTCGATAAACTCAACGAGGAGAAGAAGAATCTTGAGGGCGAACTTGATAAGGTTAATGCAGAACTGCAAGAGATTCAGAAACGTGTAGACGAGTTGCAGCGTCAATAATGATGAAGAAGATAAGAGGACGGCATGTTTTGTGCCGTCCTCTTTTGTTAAAGGAGGGCGGTACTACGTGAAACGGGTTGCTGTTTTAACGAGCGGAGGAGATGCCCCTGGTATGAATGCCGCTATTCGAGCTGTTGTGCGTACCTCCATCTATCGTCGTCTTGAGGCTGTAGGTGTGATGAAAGGCTTTGAAGGGCTTATTGATGGAGAATTTGTGCCACTAACCCGGTCATCGGTAGGTGGTATTATCCATAGAGGCGGAACTATTTTGAAAACAGCCCGAAGCGAGCGTTTTAAAACAGAGGAAGGCGTCAATCGCGCTTTTTTTCAACTTAAAAATGCTGGAATTGATGGGCTTGCCATCATTGGAGGGGATGGTTCTTTTCGTGGAGCTCAAAAGTTGTACGAGAAGGGATTCCCTGTGATTGGCATTCCAGGAACTATTGATAATGATGTAGCTGGTACAGATGAAACTATCGGCTTTGATACAGCAGTTAACACTGCTCTTGAAGCGGTAAAGAAACTTCGTGATACGGCGAGTAGCCACGATCGGCTTTTTATAGTGGAAGTCATGGGAAGAGAAGCAGGTTTTATCGCCCTCGAAGTGGCAGTGGCTAGCGGGGCTGAATATCTAGTGGTTCCAGAACTTCCCTTTAGTTTAGGTAAATTATGTGATAAGCTTCACGATACAAGAGCGAGGGGCAAAACCCACTCACTCATTATTGTAGCTGAAGGTGCCATGTCTGCATCGGCCCTTCGGGCTCAACTACAGGATACGGCGGGGTATGATGCTCGTGTAACGGTTTTGGGATATATTCAGAGAGGCGGCAGCCCCACTTCTTTCGATGCTGTTTTAGCATCTCGGATGGGAGCGTTCGCTGTAGAATCTCTTATAGAAGGGAAACATGGTGTTATGGTAGGAACCATGGCACATCAAATGGCCCTCACTCCTTTGGCAGAGTCATGGCAGACAAAGAAAAGACTCAGTCCAGAAAAACTGGAACTTGTAGAGAAGTTGAGCATATGATGACTTTTTTTCAGGATATTTGTGCTTTAGTGAGCACGAATAGAGGGGGACGCGGAGCTTCTTTGCTTTGTACCCCTTCTTTGTGGCAGCATGCTATGAAGATGCTGGAACGAACTTCTTCTGTTGCTGTTATAACTGGTTTTTATGTGCCGGAGGCTGGAGCCCCTGAAACGGATGGGCCAGGAGGGGCTGTTGTGTTGGGGCGCGCTCTGTCCCGTGCGGGGCGGCGTGTTTCCTTGGTTACTGATCCTTTATGTATGCCAGTGCTTTGTGAAGCCTCTGCACGTCTGCAAGGGGCGCCTGTCAAAGGGGCGTCCACTGGAGAAGAGCTTCTATCTCTCGCTCCTTTTGATCTTCTCATTTATATAGAGCGATTGGGAAAGAATTCTAGTGGCGGTTATTGTAATATGCGCATGGAAGATGTTTCGCCATGGACGGCCCCCCTTGATGATGCTATTGCCCTTGCCCATAAGAAATCAATTCCGGTTTTGGCAGTAGGCGATGGTGGGAACGAAGCAGGTATGGGATATTTCTTCCCTTCTTTATGTCATATACTTCCAGATTTTAAAAATGCTCTTTCTATAACAGAAGCGGATATGGCTCTCCCTGTAGATGTATCGAATTGGGGAGGATACGGATTAGCAACGTTGCTTTCTTTTATGGAGGGGCGATGGCTTGGGCACTCGCCTGAAGAGGAAGAGTGTATCGCACACGCTCTTTTCAAAGCGGGAGCTGTAGATGGCGTGACGAAGAAAAGAGGACTTTCTGTGGACGGGTTCCCTCTTTCCATGCATCAACATGTGGTTCAAGACTTATTCCTTTTATGGAAAAAGGCTTTTAATTCGACAGAAAAAAAGGCTTCAGGCGTTTTTCTATAATAGGAGTCAATATGGAAGCTGCGGTAGCACCTATTCCGGTTTGTGCCAGGTCTGTCCCAAATTCTATAGGAGCGGCTTGGATGCCATAGAGTATGGTAGCCATGCTTGTGTATCCAATAACCATAATAATGGCTCCTCCTATAACAGCAAGGAGACGATTTTTCTTTCGGAGCTTACCGGTTGCATATCCTTCTAATCCTTTGATGATAAGAGTAAATGGAGCCCAGAGGGGGTAGCCTAAAATAAGATCAGCTAGAGAAGCCCCTATCCCCCCGCAAAGAGCTCCATATCGTGGGCCAAACAGGAGCGCAATGGTATAAATAGCTCCTTCTCCCATGTTAAAATAGATCCGAAATCCAGGCATTGGAATACTTAGTAACGTTGCAATAGTGACACACGCAGCCATAATGGCTCCGAAAGAGATACTGAAAGCCAGAGAGCTTTTATTCATAACGAAATCAACTCCGTCCCATCTGGAATCTTTGATTATATTTTATATGAGGCATGTTGCTGGTTGTAGAACCAGTTGTATAATCTATTTGGCTTTTCTGGACCTGAAAAGGTTTTTTCCGTTCTGAGCTTGTCATAATTGAGGGGCGATGGTTATAATGTCTAGGAATGGGAGATTATTCCTCCTATTGGTTGCTTCTTGTATAGTACTTCTTCTCGGCTTATCTTTTTGGGCCGTAAAACATAATCGACGAACGGCAGACTCTTCCTTCCAGCTTGAAAACGTAGTTTTATGCGATGAAGTGGACGAGAAAATGCGACCTCTCCATACTGGTTCCCAGTTTGTTTTTGGAGTTCGCCAGCTGTGCCTGTCTTTTGACTACTCTTTGGATAGCAAAAGAAGCAATATACGCATTAAGTGGTATTATGGTGACCATCTTATATACTCCGAGGTTCTCTTGCTTTCTCCAGGGAGGGGAGTGAAGGTCTTTTGCCTTCTTCGGGAAGATGGGTCCCCTTTGCCTATGGGAATGTATAATGTGCAAGTTTGTTATGATGGAACCGTCTATTCCAGCCTTGCTTTTGAAATTTCCGATACTGAGTCAAAACTATAAATAATGAATAATAATGTAAAGAGGGGATATACTTGCGGTTTTTTTTGGATACAGCCAATCTTGATGAGCTGAAACAGGCTGCTTCTTGGGGTGTGATTTCCGGTGTGACAACAAACCCATCTCTAGTGGCAAAGGAAGGGGCTTCAGACTTCCACCATCTTATTCAGCTTATTACTGGTATAGTTGATGGTCCTGTTAGTGCAGAGGTTATAGCTCTTGATACGGAAGGCATGATTTCAGAAGGTCGGTCTCTTGCCTCTCTCTCCCCCAACATAGTGGTGAAGATCCCTATGACGCCAGAAGGTATGGGTGCGGTGAAGGTCCTTTCACAAGAAAAGATTCCTACGAATGTAACTCTTGTGTTTTCTCCACAGCAAGCTCTTTTGGCTGCAAATGCCGGGGCTTCATATGTCAGCCCATTTGTAGGACGCCTTGATGATATAGGTGAAGATGGGGCTGGCCTTGTTCAAGATATAGCGGATATTTTCCAGGTGCAGGGTATCAATACACAAATTATTGCGGCGAGTATTCGCCATCCAGCCCATGTGACGGCAGTTGCTTTGGCTGGAGCCCATATAGCGACAGTACCATTTAAAGTTTTGACGCAACTCTTCCTGCATCCATTGACAGAGAAGGGGTTGCGGCAATTTATTTCTGATTGGGAGGGGTATCGCAAAAGCCATGACAGATAATCAGTTTATAGATAATGGGGTTGTGGACGCAGTGTCGGGAAATAGCGCCCAGGAGCCAGAAAATGAACCAGAGGAAGAGGCCGAGATGAACGAGACAGAAGTGGAGGTAAGAAGTGTTCCTAAACCTCGCTACACCTACGCTAAACTGGCTTCTCAAGTAATTACGGAGCTTCGTCGAATTGCTAAAGACATGGGTGTTACAGGTTTTTCCGCTCTCCGCAAAGACGACCTCATCATCGCTATTTTAAGCACTCAGGCTCAACAGCTTAACTATCGGTTCGGTGGTGGGACCCTTGAGACTCTGAATGAGGGGTACGGGTTTCTTCGTCCGAAAGGGCTGCTGCCAAGCGATCATGATATCTATGTTTCGGCTTCGCAGATCCGCCGCTTTGGCTTGAGAAATGGCGATGTAATCTGGGGAATGGTTCGTCCCCCTAAAGATCAGGAGCATTATGAAGCGTTGTTACGAGTGGAAATGGTGAATTTTGCCGATCCGGAAGCTGCAAGAAAAAGACCACATTTTGGCGCTTTAACGCCTATCTTCCCGAACTCCAAATTAACGCTGGAAACAGATCAAAATGAAATATCCACACGGCTTATTGATCTTTTTGCCCCTATTGGCAAAGGTCAGCGGGCTCTCTTGGTTTCTCCACCTAAAGCAGGAAAAACTACAGTACTCAAAAAAATAGCGAATGCAGTTACTGTCAATCATCCTGATATTATCCTCATGGTTCTTCTTATAGACGAACGTCCTGAAGAGGTAACAGATATGGCTCGGTCTGTAGACGGAGAAATTATTGCCTCTACATTTGACCGGCCGGCAGAAGAACATTTGCGAGTGGCCAATTTAACTTTAGAAAAAGCAAAACGTTTGGTAGAGACTGGAAAAGATGTAGTGTTACTCCTTGATTCTATTACGCGTTTGGCACGAGCTTCAAATCTTGTTGTCCCCCCATCTGGGAGGACGCTTTCTGGTGGTATGGATCCAGCAGCTCTCTATTTCCCGAAGCGATTTTTTGGTGCGGCTCGGAATATAGAGGAAGGAGGAAGTCTTACCATAGTGGGAACGGCACTGATAGATACTGGAAGCCGTATGGATGATGTTATTTATGAAGAGTTTAAGGGTACCGGAAACATGGAACTTCATCTCTCCCGTAAGCTGGCAGAACAGCGGATTTTCCCGGCTGTGGATATTACGAAATCTGGGACACGCCGAGAAGAACTCCTGATGCCAGAAGATGACTTGAGCCGAGTATGGCTCTTGCGCCGTCGGATGGTAAACGTTGATGAAGCTGGGGCTTTATCTCTCATTATCGACAAGCTGAAAAAAAGCCAGACAAATAAAGATTTCCTGTTGACCATTAAGATGGCGTAGTATAAAGTATTGAGAGTGTTAAGGGGGGACGATGATGAACGATTCTCCAGGTAAAGGAAATCATTCTAAATCGGGCCGCATGGGTTTTATGATCGTTATGCTGCTCATGTTCAGTACAGCTGTTTTTCTCACTGTTTGTGCGAGTAACCGTTCCGCAGGGGTAGCCTGGGGAAATCTTCAGCAGAACGATAGCGATGATAAAAATGAAGAAGATACCCACGTGCCGGCGGGTTTTGTAGTTATCGATATGTCAGGAGCGGTAGCAAGCGAACCAGAAGCTGCGAGTGAAGAGGAGGGCGGCATTGGACCTCTTCCTGCTGATGAGTCGGCTTATTCAGAAGAGCCAGTGCTTATGGCAGGCGAAGGGGAGAGTGCAGATGTTACAGAAACTGACTCTTCTGGGCAGGATCAAAGTGAGTCTGGAGAAGAAGGAGACTCGGAATCCACTCTTCTTTCTGAAGTAATGCCCCGGTGGGAAGAATATACGGTAAAATCAGGAGAAACTCTCGGAGATATCGCCAGCCGTTATAATGTGTCGGCTGACGAGATAGCTCGTGCTAATGAGTTAAAAAATCCTAATAAATTGACATTAAATCAGCAGCTTCTTATTCCTGTTTCCAGTGAAGCCGTAGATGTTGTCTTGGAGGAAGTACGAACTCGAAAGGCTAGAGTAGCTGCCAAACGAGAGAAAGTGAAACCTCTTGATGTTACAAAGTATAAAGTAGCGAATGGCGATAGCCTTTGGTCTATTTCAAACACCTTCAGTCTCGAAATTGATACTCTTTTCGGAAGCAATGATTTGAAAGACCCTAATGTTTTAAAACCTGGAATAGAACTTCGTATCCCTAATCAGGATGGTATTTTCTATACGGTGAAAAAAGGCGATACTCTTGGCGGTATTGTTAAAAAATTTCAAATATCGAAAGAGAAAACTTTAGAAGTTAATGGGAATATGGATTTAAACAGCTTGAAGGCAGGGGAGGAAATATTCCTTCCGGAAGCCCGTCCTGAAGTTTCAGTTCTTAACGCTGATAACGGAGGAAGTAAATCTTCTTCTAAATCTGGTGGCGCAACATACTCTCGCTCTTTCCGCTGGCCTGTAGTTGGTCGCATTAATAGCCCTTTTGGTTGGCGTCGGCATCCAGTGACGAGAAGGAAAAGTTTCCATACTGGTATCGATATTAAAGCTTCCCGTGGATACCGTATTCGGGCGGCCAAAGAGGGACATGTAGTTTATTCCGGCTGGATGGGTGGATATGGGCGGGTTGTGGTATTGAGCCATGGAGGCGGGTATTCGACTTTATATGCCCATTGTTCTAAATTGGCTGTACGTAATGGGCAAAAAATATCCCAGGGGCAGGTTATAGCTTATGTAGGTTCTACAGGGAGAGCTACAGGTCCGCATCTCCACTTCGAAGTACGTATGAATAATAGGCCTATAAACCCTTTGAAGGTTCTTCGATAGGCGTATGGCCCCATGACATGGGAGTATTATTTCGTTAAACTGGACCAGGGAGTTTTTTGAGGCCCTGGTCCATCTTTTTTGATATTTCTATTCCTGGATGGAGGATCAATCCATGACAAAGTTTATTTTTGTTACGGGCGGAGTAGTTTCTTCTCTTGGGAAAGGCATTACAGCAGCGTCGCTGGGTGTGCTTCTCAAGAAAAGAGGTTTTAGAGTCTCAATTATCAAGCTAGACCCTTATCTGAATGTGGATGCGGGAACAATGAATCCCTTTCAGCATGGGGAAGTTTTTGTGACAAATGACGGAGCTGAAACAGATTTAGACCTGGGGCATTATGAGCGTTTTATTGACGAGTCTCTTTCCGCTGATAACAACGTGACTACGGGGAAAATCTATTCTACTGTCATATCGAAAGAACGCCATGGCTGTTATCTCGGCGGAACGGTTCAGGTTATTCCCCACATTACGAATGAGATTCAGGAACGTATTCTCAAAGCTGCTGACGATAATGATATTGTCATAGCAGAGATAGGTGGAACAGTAGGAGACATAGAGGGTCAGCCGTTCCTTGAGGCTATTCGTCAGATGGCTACGCGTGTAGGGAGAGAAAATGTACTATATTGTCATGTAACCCTTGTGCCTTATTTGGAAGCAGCCAGAGAGCTAAAAACAAAACCGACGCAACATAGTGTGCAGGAATTACGGAGAATAGGCATTCTTCCCGATATCATCGTCTGTCGTTCCCACTATACTATATGTGATGAGATGAAAGAGAAAATAGCCCTCTTCTGCAATGTGCCGAAGGAAGCTGTAATAGAAGCTCTTGATGAACCTACAATTTATAAAGTTCCTTTAAGCTTGTACGATCAGCATTTCGATACATTAGTGATGGATCGTTTATCTGTAAAAAGCGAGGTAGAGCCAGATCTTGAAGACTGGCGAAAAGTTGTTCAGAGTTTTTGCAATCCTGATGGCGAAGTAGAGATAGCTATGGTTGGAAAATATATAAACCATAAAGATGCTTATTTGAGCGTTGTAGAGGCGTTGAACCATGCAGGAGTTTATCACAAAGTACGAATTCGTATCCGCTCAGTGGAAGCTGAAGCTATAGAGGAACAGGGAGCTGAAAAAGTGCTTGCGGGTGTCCATGGTGTCCTGGTACCAGGGGGATTTGGGGCTCGAGGCCTTGAGGGAAAAATAGAAGCAGCTCGTTATGCTCGAGAGAAAAAAATACCTTATTTGGGACTTTGTTTAGGTATGCAGGTAGCGGTGATTGATTTTGCTCGGCATGTATGTGGCATTTCAGATGCCAATACGGCGGAAGTGCAGGAAGATGGCAAAAACCTTATTATACACTTAATGGAAGAGCAGCGCGATGTGGCTGATTTAGGTGGAACTATGAGGTTGGGGGCGTATCCTTGCGCTCTCGTTCCTGGAACGAAATCTTTTGAAGCTTACCATGAAGAAGTTGTTTATGAGAGGCATCGCCATCGCTACGAGTTTAACAACGAATATCGCGATCTCGTAGAGAAGGCAGGGCTTAAAGTAGCGGGAGTGTACAAGAAAAAAGACTTAGTAGAGATCGTGGAAATATCAGATCATCCGTGGTTTATCGCAGTTCAGTTCCATCCAGAGTTTCGGTCACGGCCGGTAAAACCACATCCGCTTTTTGTTGGTTTTATACAGGCTGCGGTAAATATGGTGGAAAAGTAGCGTACCGACAATGGTGTAAAAGGAGGGAACACTATGAGGAAGTTGCAGAAGATATCAGCGTCGCTTATAGTTTTGACAGTGCTCTTTCTTGGGGCTTGGAGTATGCCTTTGGGGGCTCAGGAAGACGAAAGTTCTTCTACTTTGCAGACGCTCAATCATGTTGAAGATATCCTCTACGGGCGAGAAAAATCTGGTGGCTTGATTGAACGTCTAAGCAATATTGAAAAAGATCTTTTCGGACGAGAGCTCCCTGGAAGTATTGCCGAACGACAGACAGCTATTCTGGATTTCATCGAAAAGGGAACTTCCGGTCAACCTTCCATGCTTTTTAAATTAGGAATTGCTGAATGGGCTGTTTCTCAACGGATTGATGGGTATGGTCCTGTAACTCGCAGAGTCGATTCGCTTGAATCTATGCTCGAAGGGACAGCTCACCCAGATAAACCAGTTGCCATGCGGTTAGAGAGAATATTAGGTCTTATTCTTTCCGAACAGGTTCAATGGCAGGATGCGGAGATACCAGCAGCGCGGGTTATGAAGGTAAAGTTTACGAAAACCCTTACCCCGAGCGGCGTAAAAGCCGGTGATCCCGTGGATTTAGAGTTAGCAGAAGATCTTGTTTCAGAGGCCCTTCTTCTAGCTCCGGCAGGAAGTCGTGTTATTGCTCATGTCCAGTCAGTTACAAAGCCTCGAAGTTTTGGGCGTCCGGCAGAGATAAAAATAGGTGTCGATACTTTAAAGCCTTTGGGACCGGAAGCCGTTCCAGTAGCTATAGGCGAGGAGTCTAAAAAGGCTGCGAAAGCAGAAAATGCTCAGATAGCAGCTGCTGGTACGAGCTTTATTGGTGCCATTCTGTTTGGTCCTGTAGGGTTGGCAGGTGGTTTTCTAGTTCGTGGAGATGCTAAAGAAATTCCTGCGGGAACAGAGCTTTTTATAGAGACAGCAGAGACTGCTCGGGTGTCGGCCTACGCTGTTCCTGCTGGTTTACAGGGGATGCTTCGAGGGGCAGGTGCAACTCAAAGTGGAGAGGATGCAGCAGAAGCCAGCAGTGATAACGCACCAAACACAGGCGCTAAAAGCACTTCTGCCGATACGATAAATACAGATACGACGGAAACAACGGACGATACTTTAACACCTATTAATTAACATCATCATGTAAATTTGGAATAGTCTTTTGCAACGAGTAGAGAAGGAGTGGTTTTTCATGAAAGGAGCAAAAAAAAGAATAGCAGTTTTGGTGATGGCTCTCGTCTTTTCTTTAGGAGGCATTGCTTGGGCTGTTAATCTAGGGGATATTGTAGGAGTGGTGGGTGGCGGTTTCTTGGTCACTCAAGTAGCAGGGCCTCTTAATGATTTTATTAACAAGGTTACGTTCAATAAAGGAGCGAAAGTAGAGGGACATACGAAAGTCGTTCCTATTGTTTCTTTAGGTACAGGTACGCGTATTGGGGCAGCTCAGGTAGCTGGACCCCGAGGAGAAGCTATACAAAAAACAAAAGCGGTGGCTCAATTGGAAGTTACGTTCAGAGACCGTCTTCGAGTAAAAGTACTCATACCTATCGACTCAGAAAACCCTATTAAACAATTTAAGCGGGTTCAGGGAGTTGGCGTTTCTGCTATTATTGATTTTAGGCTTTAGAGAAAAGGAGGCTCGCGGCATTGCGATGAAACGACGGTGTACGTTGTTTTGCCTGGTGTTTTGGGGAGTGTTTTGTCTCGTCTCTCCTTCCTGGGGTCTGGAACCTTTGGCGCGAGCTACAGATATTTTGGAAAAGTGGACAGTTTTCCATTGGGGAAGAGATTGTCTGGTTTGGATTGTTCACTATCCTGAAGAGTTAGTGGAGCCTTGGGTCGATGCGGAATCGACCCGGGCTGCTTTATCTCCTGGAGAAAGAGATGCGTATAAAAAAGCATTTATGGAACAACTTCGTATAGGAGAATCGGAGCCATTCCTAATTACTTTTTATTCTTTTGGTGCTCGTTCTTTATCTCTCAGCCCTTTTTCGGAGAATGTTTCCCTTGTGTTACGTGATGGAAGCCGAGTGAAGCCCACATCTTACGAGAGAAAATTTGATGAACCCATTAGCGGAGTAGTACAGGGTCTCGTCTTTTTCCCATATCAAAATGCCTCTTCTTTTTCTGTAGCGATAAAAGGACTGGGAATAGAAGATGAAAAGATGTTTAATTTTGCAGGAGCTTCTTCTAATGACAGACAACAGGAAGTAGCTACTGTTCCAGGACAGAGCAATAGGAAAAAAGATCAAATTGTATTGGACCTTCCTCCGATAGAAGAAAGCTCCAAAGAAAAAGAAGTGTTAGAGCGTGAAAAAACGAAAGCAAAGCGGGCAGAAAAGCAGGAAAATGAAAGTGCTTTTGTTGAAGCGAGCGAGGCCGAAATGCCTGTCCCCCTTCCTCCAGTAGCTCCTGCCGTGCCTCCGACAGCGAAAGTGGATCTCTCAGGGTTAAAACCCATATCTGTTCCAGAAAAGGGGGACGAGAGGGAGGAATCTCAAAAGGCAACTGCCTCTACTCCTTCAGACAAGGAAAGTCGCGAGGAAGTGTTAGAAAGATTTTTGTCCTATTGGAAACGTGGGGACTATGATGCTATGTACACCTTTCTTTCTCCGTCATCGAAAAAGCTGTGGGGGCAGAAAGCTTTTCAAGAGGATGTAGAGAAGGCAAATATGCGGGTGCCATTGAATGAAAGTTATGTTGTAGAGTGGGAAGGGAATAGAGCTCGAGTTTCAGCAGTGCAAAAAATGTTATTTGTCCGCACGTTACGTAAGGTGACCATAAAAATGGTGGAGGAAGACCATGGCTGGCATGTTCAGTGGTAAGTTTAAAATTCCTCTTTTAATTATAGGAGTTGCTCTTTTATTTGCGTTCTATCTTTGGTCGGCTTGGCAAGACCTTCATCTTGATCCGGACGCAGTAAAAAAAGCGGTGAAGGAAGGGCCAGCGATTGTAGTAGAGAGCCTTTCTGTAGAAAAAGAGATTTCTGGAGGTCTTTGGGCTATTCACGCAGAGCGCACAGAACGTAAATCTGGTCAGATTAAGGCTTCACAGATTACAATGGAAGGCGTTTCCTCTGATGGGAAGCAGTGGGATGTGAAAGCTCCTTCAGGGACCTTTGAAGAGTCTTCTTCTGGAGGTGTTTTGTATGAGCCAAAAGGGGTTACCAAGGGGCAGGATTTTACTGTAGATTGGAAAGCGCCAGAAGCCATTTGGAACAGCACAAATGCTGAATGGACGTTCCCAAAAGGAATCTATGCTGAGCATGATAAAGGGACCCTTGCAGGGGCATTTGGCCGTATTACAGAAGAAGGGATTTTTTACGTGGAGAAGGGAGCCACCTTAACGTGGAAAGAATAGGGGAGAAATTTTTCCTCCGTTTTTTTATGGTATTTATGGTGTTGCTTTTTTTGCAGAATCCTTTAAGGGCGGAAGAAGCGAAAGAAGTGACCTTGGAAGCAGAGGTTGTAGCCTATGACGAAAGGGGCACTGTAGCCACCGCAAAGGGGAGTGCCGTCCTTAACTACGGTATTATCCGTATTTATTCTGACTATATGGAGTACGATGTAGCAACTCAGGAAGCCTTGGCCGAAGCGCTGCCAGGGAAGAGTGTTACTATTTTTTATGGTGCTAATAAGCTTTCCGGGCAACGTCTTGTCTACCATCTTGAGACAGAGGAAGGTGTCCTCGATGGTGCAAAGGGCGAAATGCCAGCAGGACAAGGGACCCTCTTTGTGCGAGGGAAGCAGCTTGATTTTGCTCCAGTAGAGAGAGCTGCTCAAAAAGGTTGGATTAGCCAAAAATCGGCGAAAAGAATAAAAGAGAAGACCACTATAGGAAAGTGGCGCAATACGAGTTTAACTACGTGTCCTCAAGAACATCCCCACTATAATGTAACAACTAAGAAACTTACTATCATTCCAGGGAAGAGCATCGTCGCCAAAAATCCCAAGGTTTATATAGGTGGTTCTTATTTATTTACCTACCCCTTTGATTATGTAGTTGCCCTGAATAAGGAAAAAGGTTTTCTTGACTCCGAACTGATGCCCACGATTCTTTATACTTCAGATAAAGGATTTGGAGCTGGATACAGCGGGCCTATCGTATGGGACGATGGAGGGGCCCGTTTGGGCTTTATGATGTGGTCTAAGAAGGGGTTGGAAGGCAGTGTTTCTGCTTCTCAAAATCTTCAGAATATAGGATTGACAGGCGTAACCCTGTTTGGAAATCTAGAATATTCTTGGGAAGAAACGACAGACCAGGAAGCTTTCCGTCCATCTTGGGGGTTCCGCGGTGAGTGGAATGGATGGAGGGCGAGGCTTTGGTGGTCTCAGCGTGAGGCGCTTGATATAGAGAAGGGCGGCGGTGAGAGTTATAAAAACTTACTCTATCGCGACCCCGAATTTACTTTTTCCAGTCCTTCGTGGCCTCTTATGTCGTGGATGAACACGAGATGGAGCGTGGCTGGTTCTTTTGGAAGCTACGAAGAGCGACGAGGTCGTAAAGCCTATGAGTCTGACAGAATGGGACTTGGCATCACTCTCTCCGGAATTGGAAATCCCGCTCCCATTCGCCCCTTTTGGGCTTCGAGTTATTGGCATTTTCGATATGATGGTGGCGATGACGAGCAGAAGATTTTATGGCTGTCTGTAGGGGCTGGATATAAACTTGGACCTATCGATGCCAGAACGGCCTATCGGCGGCGATGGGTAGACGGACATTCTCCTATGGTGTGGGATCGATATAGTGATTTAGAAGAATTTTATCAGCAATTTGCTTTCCCTGTAGGAAAAGATATTTCATTGGCTGTTCGTAGCGCTTACAACGTTAAAACTACCGAATGGTTTGAACGTGCTTATATCTTAACGTACGATCCTAGGTGCTGTTTACAATGGCAGCTTATCTATAGAGATGATTTAAAAGAAGATGACGATTGGGTAAGTGTGCGTCTTGTCATTAACGCTTTCCCCGATAAACCTTTGGCCTTTGGAGATAAAAAACTTTCCAGTCCTTTCCCCTTTTAATGTAAAAGAAGGGAAAGGGCAGACAACGAGCTATGAAACGAGGATGACGACGTGGATAAAAAGATGGTAGTAGCTGTTTTATATGGTGGAGATGGACCAGAAAAAGAGGTTTCTCTGAAAAGCGGAGAAGCTGTAAGCAAGGGGTTAGAGGAGTGTGGATATAAAGTAGTACCTTTTAAGGTCCACTCCCTGGCAGATGTTTTTCAGCTTCGCAACGTTCAGGGGCTTGCTTCTGTTTTTGTTGCCCTCCATGGAGGTTGGGGAGAAGATGGGAGAGTTCAAGCAGCTCTTGAAGCCATGAATTTTCCCTATACAGGGCCGGGGCCTTTGGCGTGCTCTCTTTCTATGGACAAAGCAGCAGCTAAGGGGCTTTTGAACCTTTACGGCATTCCAACCCCCGCTGGACTGCTGGTTTTGAAAAATTCTTCTTTTTCTATAGAAGAGAGCCGTCATTTTATAGCTACTCACAAAATGGCTATTCTCAAACCTTGTAATGGAGGAAGCACTATTGGTGTATCTGTAGTCAAGGATGCGTCTTCGCTTGAGCAAGCTTTTGAAGAGGCATGGAGATATGATGATCGTGCTGTTTTGGAAGAGTTTATTTCAGGAGTTGATGTAACAGTTGCAGTGTGGGAAAGAAAAGGAAGTCCTGAAGCTCTGCCGGCGGTAATGATTCGTCCTAAACAGGGTTTTTACGATTATGACTCGAAATATACGCCAGGAATGACGGAATATATTACCCCAGCCCCCTACGAGCCGAAAGTATCAGAACATCTTGCTCATTTGGCATGTCAGGCTTTTCAGGTTTTAGGATGTGAGGGGTACGCTAGAGTTGATTTCCGTGTAGAGGAAGACGGAACCCCATGGGTGCTGGAAGTGAATACTGTGCCAGGGATGACAAGTACAAGCCTTGTTCCCAAGGCGGCAGCTGCTGCGGGGTACGATTTCCCTCTCTTTCTCTCAGAACTGGTTCAATTGTCTTTTGAAAAGAAAAGCGCCTGCAAATAATGAGCAGGCGCATGTCTTTTTTACTATTAAGGCATAAGAGCGATACTAACTATTTTTAGATTCCTGATACCTCGGGGGACTTTAACGTGAACTTCGTCTCCTATGGATTTGCCGAGAAGAGATTTTCCGACGGGGCTTGAGGATGAGATGTGGCTTAGCTTTGGATCTGCTTCTTCTGATCCCACGATAGTATAGGTGAACACTTTTTTGTTGGTTGTGTCTTCTATCGTTACAGTTGTTCCAAGAGTAACCCGGCTTGTGTCTACATCTGAGGCGTCAATAACCTTGGCCTTGCTCAACTGAAACTCAAGCCATGAAATGCGGGCTTCCAACTTAGCTTGCTCATCTTTTGCAGCAGCATACTCTGCGTTTTCGCTTAAGTCACCAAATGCCCTGGCTTCCTCTAGCTGTCGGGATATTTCTGCTCGCCCGTTGCTTCTAAGATCGACTAACTCAGCGGTAAGTTTTTCGTACCCGCTTCGTGTCATTACTGGTGCTAAATCAATACTTGAATGATTCAATGATTCCTACCTCCTTTAGAGGGGCTTTCTCTACAGTAACAACGAATTGTACCAAAAAAATATTGAAGAAGCAATGAGGATTGGGATACATAGCGGTGGCGAGAGAGCTGCGTTATAATGCATTTTTGTATTACTGGAGGTGGATACATGCCTGAAAAACCTTTAAAGCGAACCAGGCGTCGCCCAAGAAAATCTAATGCTGTAAAAAAATTAAAGTTCTTTGCCCTAGGTGGTCTAGGGGAAATCGGGAAAAATATGTATGTATTTGAATTTGGGGAAGATATTATTGTAGTAGACAGCGGACTTATGTTCCCCGACGAAGAAATGTTAGGCATAGATTTTGTTATTCCTGATATTTCATATTTAGTGGAAAATCGCCAGCGAATTCGTGGCATTCTCCTTACTCATGGACACGAAGACCATATAGGGGCTCTTCCTTTTGTGTTACCTAAACTCGATGTGCCCGTATATGGAACTCGGCTAACCTTAGGGTTGGTTCAAAATAAGCTAAAAGAAACAGTCCCCGATTACAACGGAAATTTTGTAGAGATTAAGGCTGGGAATGAAGTTCAACTAGGAGTTTTTTCTATTCGTTTTGTTGCTGTTTGTCATTCCATTCCCGACGCGGTGGGGCTGGTGATATCTACGCCCCTCGGACTTATTGTGCATACAGGCGATTTCAAACTGGATCCTACCCCAATAGACGGACGGTTAACCGATTACGCTGCTTTTGCAGAGGCTGGCCGTGATGGGGTGCTTCTTATGCTCTCTGATTCTACAAATGCGGAAAGAAAGGGATTTACCCCGTCGGAATTCCTTATAGGGGGGACCCTTGATCGTATTTTCCGCCTTCATAGAAATAAACGCATTGTCATAGCAACTTTTGCAAGTAACTTGCATCGTGTACAACAGGTTGTAGATGCTGCAGGACGTTTTAACCGTAAGGTTGCCTTTGTGGGGAGGAGCATGGTTACTAATGTGGAATTGGCGCGAGACTTAAACTATCTTTCAGCCGATGACAAAATGTTGATTCCTGCAACTGATGTTTATAAATACGCCCCTAACCAGGTTGTAGTCATGACGACAGGAAGTCAAGGCGAACCGTTTTCTGGGCTTGTTCTTATGAGCAAGGGGGAGCATCGACAGATCCAGCTGGGGGAAAAGGATGTAGTGGCAATTTTTGCCAGCCCTATCCCTGGGAATGAAAAGTTGGTTAGCAATACTATCAATCGATTGTTTGCTTGCGGATGCGATGTTATTTATGAGGGTGAAAAAGAAATACATGTGTCTGGGCATGCGGCACGAGATGAGCTGCGCCTCATGTTAAATCTTGTAAAGCCGCGTTATTTTGTGCCAGTCCATGGTGAGTATCGACACCTAGTTCGTCATGCTCAACTGGCGCAGGAGATAGGGGTTCCCACTAAAAATACCTTTGTAATGCAAAATGGCGACGTTCTTTTAGTGACGGACAAAAGAGCTCAGGTGAAGGGGCGTATCCCATCTGGTCGCATTATGGTAGATGGTGTGGCTATGGGGGAGCTGGAAGGCAGCATTATGAAAGAGCGCCATGAGCTGGCAGAGGATGGCCTTGTGGTTATTTCCGTTGTAGTCGATGGAGGCTTACATCTCGTATCTGAGCCTCGTATCGAAAGTCGCGGATTCATTCATATGGAGGATGCGTCTACTTTACATGAAGAGCTTCTCTCCACAGTCAAGAGAGTGTTCGACCATTTTGCTCAAAAGAAAAAAGAAGTGGAAGTTACGATGTTGGCTCTCCGTATGAAGAGCCGTGTAAAAGATGTGATACGGCGTCGGTATGCAAATGCAAAGCCTATGATTTTACCCATTATTACAAAGATCGAGGGGACGGAAATTCATGAAAGCTGAAACGTTAATTCTTGGCATCGTACAAGGCCTTGCAGAGTTTCTTCCAATTAGTAGTTCCGGACATTTAGCTTTGTTACAGAATCTATGGGGCATCGCAGAGGATAGCCTTACCTATGATGTGCTGCTCCATTTTAGTACGATGATAGCTACGGTTGTCTTCTTTTCGAGAGATATCTACTCTTTGGCAATAGAGTGGTTTAAGGGGCTGTTTTCCCCGTCTGGTCGAGAAACAGAAGGGTGGCGCCTTGGATGGGCCGTTATTTGCGGGACTATCGTTACAGGAGCTATTGGATTCCCTCTCAAGCCGGTGGTAGAGAGATGGATGGTATCTCCTGCTCTTATTGGATGCGCCCTTTTAATAACATCGTTACTCTTATGGTATGCTTCTTCTTTGCCTCAGAGATCAAATAAACTTTCATTACTGTCTGGAATTGTTATTGGGGTAGCGCAAGGATTGGCAGTTATACCTGGAATTTCCCGATCAGGGGCGACAATTGTAACAGGTCTGAAAAGAGGTCTCTCCCCAGAAGAAGCTTTTCGTTTCTCCTTCCTTCTCTCTTTGCCAGCTATTCTAGGAGCCACATTGCTTCAAGTGATGGACCTCGTGAGAGCAGGCGGTTTTGTTGATAGTTTGCCTGATTTTTGGTATGGCGGTATTATTGCAGCTTTTGTGACGGGATATGGAGCTTTAGTATGGTTTAGAAAGATGGTGACCCTCGGACGCTGGCGGATCTTTGCGTTGTATTGTCTTGTTCCCGCCGGAATAAGCTTAGTGATGAGTATATGGAGGTAGAGAATAGTGGCCTTAGGACGAAGTGGAAATGTACGCTGGTGGATGTTGATAATTTGCATAATAATTGGGACTCTGTTGGGGTTTTATTTGCAGAAATTTACTCTGACAGCTCCTTATTTCCGCAATATAATCTCCATAGGTTTTGATCTCCACGATGTACGGCTTGCTATTATGGATTTTGGTTTGAAGTTTTATCTTCATTGCAATGTTGGAACTTTGATCGGAGGTATTGTAGGACTGTGGATCGCTCGGTAAAACAATTAGTTCTGGCCTCAGCTAGCCCCAGACGGCGGGAACTTTTAGCTTCTCTAGGCTGGCCGTTTAAAGTTGTAGTATCTGATGTTGACGAAGCGCCTCTGGGTGATGAAAAGCCCGAGGCTATGGCTCGTCGTCTTGCAACTCTAAAAGCCCAATCAGTTGCCAGCCAGTTCCCTCATAGTTATGTTATAGGATCTGATACGGTGGTAGCTATAGATGGGCGTGTTTTAGGAAAGCCAGTCGACCAGGAAGAATCTCTCAAAATGCTTTGTCTTCTCAACGGCCGAACCCATCGTGTTTATTCTGGGGTAGCTCTTTGTTATGATCAAAAGACTCTATCTGACGTGGAATGTACAGAAGTTACGTTTAGATCTATGAAAGAAGAAGATCTTCAGAACTATGCAAAGAGCGGCGAGGGGCTCGATAAAGCTGGTTCTTATGCAATACAGGGAAGAGGGGCTCTTCTCGTTCGTTCAATTTGCGGATGCTATTACAATGTAGTGGGACTTCCTCTTTTCCGTTTAAGCTGTCTTCTTGAAGAGGCTGGTTTCCCTCTGACAATGCAATGGAGGCTGAGCGAGAAATGAGTTTTTCAAAAAGAACTTTTACAGCATTTATGTTAGTTGTAGCTTTTATCCTCTCTATTGTGGCTCTTACGCCTCGATGGAAAGTAGAGAAAGAAAATCGAAACAGCGGCATTATTTTGGAATATCGAGATGTTCTTTCTTTGGCTTCTAAAGGTCGCCAGACCCCGGAGGCAGTTTTTAATCGCTTAACTAATGCGGGAGTGTCTGGCTTAATAGTGGCGGAAATGACAGGTAAAGATCTGTCTGCAGGACTTGTTCCTCTTTATTACGGAACAGTGGCGGATCTCCCTGACTCTTTAGGAGAGGGACTGGATGAGCCGTATGGTTCGGCAACTATTTGGCTTGCTAAAGGTATGAAGGGGATAGAGTGGTACGATACGGCCCTTCAAACTCGTTTCCCAGATAGCCGACGATATCAGAAAGAAAATGGCATTCTTTATGTTCTCCCTCATACTATAGACGAGTTGCTGGAGACTGGTGTTGTGCCTGATTTTGCGGGACTCCTCTTTGCTCTCTCCGCAGGGATTCCTGTTATGTACCGCGTAGCGCCGGTTGCTGTGAGTGATACTGAAAACGAGATGGCTTTGCTTGAGGCTCTTCTCGATGATTTCCCTTCGGTAATTCGTTGTGTATCTCCTTCGGGTCTTTTTGCTGCTGGATATCCAGATATGCGTCCTTTAGCGAATGTATTGAAGGAGGCAGGGATTCCTGTGGCTATGGTGGAGTTTTCTCGGCAACTTGGGGCCCAACAGTTAAACTGGCTCCTGTATCCGGATCTTTTACCTCTCCATAGCGTAACAACAGAAGAGATGATCAGCAGGAATATTTCTCGAAACACGCTGTATGAACGGATGGTTCGGGCAGCTAAGGAGCGGGGGGTTCGATTGCTTCTCATGAGGCCGACCCTCTATGAAGCTTCTTCCGATCCATTAGGCGATTTTGAGGAAGAAGTACAAAGCCTCTCTCAGGGGCTTTCCGAGCGGGGGATAGTTGTCCAATGGCCGGAAACATTTTCAGGTTGGAATATGTCGTTTCTAGGAGCCGTTGGATGTGCTTTGATATTCCTTCTTCTTGTCGCTCGTTTAGCAGATCGTTTTCTCTTGCTAAACCTCTCTTTCTTAGGTAGTGTGCAAATCGTTGCTTTTATAGTTATCGGGGCCTTTCTTGGCGTAGGGATGTGGAAAATATCCTTTGCTGCACGCTTGGTAGGTGCCTTAACTGCTGCCTTTTTAGCTGCGGAAGCTACTCTTATTGCTTTGGAAGAATGGAAGAAGCCCCTTCGCGGGATATTGGGAGGATTTATCGTTGCTGTCATAGGAGGTCTTGCTTTAGCGGCTCTTTTCAGTTTCCCTGTCTTTATGCTGCGGTTACGGGCCTTTTCTGGAGTGAAGGCTACTCTTTTTTTGCCGCCTCTCATTGTCTTGCTCTATGATTTAAGAAGAAGAGTGCATCCCGAATCTTTAGGACAAGTACTGGCAAGGCCTCCTCTATGGGGCGAGCTCTTCTTAATAGGTGTTTTGCTTGTAGGGGCAGCAGTGACCCTTTTGCGAAGTGGAAATGCTCAATTTGTTCCTGGGTGGGAAGTGACATTGCGAGACACTCTTGAGCGTCTTCTTGTAGCTCGCCCAAGAAACAAGGAGCTCTTTGCAGGGTATCCAGCCCTTTTGTTCTGGTATTATTTTAAACGTCGTAATTTATGGGAGCGATATCGGGAGATTTTCAGGCTTGGGGCTACCTTGGCTTTTTGTTCCCTTGTAAACAGTTTTTGTCATTTCCATACGCCACTTTATTTTATTTTATGGCGTCAATTTAATGGATGGTGGACTGGCATTCTCCTTGGAGCTATTTTACTTGCGCTCTTTCATTGGGTGTGCATCCCCTTCTGGAAGCGTTGGCGAGGAGTGATTATGGATTGAGTCGGCAATACGCTGTAGCATTAGCTGGATATTATGGATTTGGGAACCTTGGAGACGAGCTTTTAGCTGCGTCTATGGTTGCCCATCTCGAAAATATAGGCATTGCTAGAGAGCGTATCGTTGTCCTATCGGCAGATCCAGAGAATACCTCTGCTATGCTTTGTGTTCCGTCTGTAAATCGTTGGGATATTTTAGATGTTTTTAATGTGTTTCGTAAAAGTTATTCCTTGGTTTTTGGAGGGGGAGGGCTATTCCAGGATTCCACAAGCCTTCGTTCCTGTTTTTATTATTGGGGCCTTCTGAAGTTAGCTCGGTTAGCAAAATGTCGAACAGGAGTTTTTGCCCAATCTATAGGCCCTTTCCGTACGCGAGTTGGACAATGGCTGGCTCATAATGCCATAGCCGGGTGTTCTATGCGTACTGTTCGTGATAAGAGATCCTTAGAAATTCTTCAAGACTGGAGGCTTACTGCTCAACTTGTTCCTGATCCTGTTATGGGGCTTTCAGTGTCTTTTGAGAGAGAAAAAACTGATGCTTTGCTCGTCAATATCCGCCCATGGCCTGGGCTTTTACCAGAAAAGACAGCTCAGGTTGCCACTCGCTGGGCAGCAGAGAATAATCTTCCAGTGATAGGCGTGGCTTTGGCGCCTGAGGACTTGAACGTAATCAACTCTTTTGTTTCGCGAGGAATATTGTCGTGTAAAGAAGTGCATTTAGTACGTTCATGGCAAGATGTGCAGAAGGTTTGGAGCCTTGGTAATATAGCTATAGGTATGCGTCTCCATTTCTGTATGTTGTCGCTTCTTTTCGGTTGCTCTACTTTAGCTGTTCCTTATGACCCTAAAGTGGAAGCTTTTGCTTCTCAATGGGGAATGGCTATTTTTAATGGAGAAGACATCCCTTCTTTCCCATGGCCTGTTGTGGATCGTCATTCTGTTGAAGCAGCGACAAAAGAGAGTTGTCAATCAGTAGAAAAAGCTTGGGAGGAGTTGAAGCGTAGTGCCAGTTCTATCTGAACATGAAGAGACGTTGCTCAAAGAAGCTGCTGCCTCTATCCGCAAAGATGTGGTGCGTATGATAGGAGTCGCCCGTTCCGGTCATCTGGCATCTTCTCTTTCTATAGTTGAGATTATGGCGTGGTTATACTGGCATATCCTTAATGTGAAACCAGAAGATCCTATGTGGGCGGAAAGAGATCGTCTGGTTTTGAGTAAAGGGCATGGATGTCCTGCTCTTTATGCGGCTTTGGCGAATCGTGGTTTCTTTGACCGCGAGGAATTATGGAATTATAGACGGTTAGGAACTATGTTGCAGGGTCATCCTTTAGTAAACCGAACGCCAGGGATTGACGCATCCAGTGGATCTCTTGGCATGGGGCTCGGAGTAGCTAATGGAATAGCTCTTGGGTTGAGAATGAGAGGTCTGGATAGCCGAGTTTTTTGCATTACAGGCGATGGGGAATTGCAAGAAGGAGCCATATGGGAGTCAGCCATGACCTCAACTCATTATAAACTCAGTCAGCTCACAGTTATTGTAGACCGAAATAATACCCAGATGGAAGGCTCTGTAGATCAGGTAATGTCTATTGAACCTCTGAAAGACAAGTTCATTGCTTTTGGTTGGCAGGTAGCAGAGGCTGACGGTCATGATTTTCAAAGTCTGGAAAGAGCCTTCGTAAAGAAAAATGCAGAAAAACCCTTGGCTATTATTGCACGGACTGTTATAGGTAAGGGGGTTTCTTTTCTAGAAGGACAAAGATATAAAGCCTCTATGGTTCTGACTCGAGATCTAGTAGATAAAGCTCTGAGAGAATTAGATTCAGGAGGGGCTCTCTTGCTATGAATAATATAACAATGAAAAGCACGCGCGATGCCTATGGGGAAGCTTTAATCGAACTCAATACTATATATAATGATCTTGTAGTTGTGGATGGGGATGTAGGGTCGTCCACACGAAGTGCTTCTTTTAAAAAAGCAAACCCAAAACGATATGTGGATGTGGGGATTGCAGAGCAGGATATGGTCCTTACGGCAGCAGGTCTTGCGTTGGCTGGTTTTAGAGTATATGTCTCATCTCTTGCTTCTTTTTTGGTAGGGCGAGCTTACGACGAGATACGAGAGACTATTGCTATCCCGGGACTGCCTGTAAAACTTATTGCTACTCAT
This sequence comes from Aminobacterium sp. UBA4908, assembly GCF_002398115.1. Lineage (NCBI taxonomy): Bacteria > Thermotogati > Synergistota > Synergistia > Synergistales > Aminobacteriaceae > Aminobacterium > Aminobacterium sp. UBA4908. Next base: position 515,832 of record NZ_DHCG01000002.1, on the reverse strand, counting down.
AGCGGAGTTACCGTTGGAGAAGATGGGGCTACTCATCAAATGCTTGAGGATATAGCACTTATGAGGGTATTGCCTGGTTTAGGAGTTCTTGCTCCTGCGGATTTTTATTCGGCTAGGGCTATCATTAAGATGGCGGCAGAGGTTAAACGCCCTATATATATTCGTTTAGGGCGTTCAAAGTTACCGTTGCTGTATAAGGAAGATGACGTGGATTTTTCGTTGGGTGGCGGTAGGGTTTTAAAAGAGGGGACTGAAGTAACCATCTGTGCTTGTGGTATTATGGTGCACGAAGCTCTTAAAGCCGCGCGCATTTTGGCCCAACAGGACCTTTGCGCAGAAGTCATAGATTGTTACAGCATCAGTCCCTTACCTGCTCAACAGATTCTAGAATCTATACATCGTACTGGTTGCTGTGTAGTGGCGGAAGAACATCTGGCTCATGGTGGATTGGGTGAGGCTATAGCTGGACTTGTGTGTCGCAGCTACCCTGTTCCTGTAAAGTTTGTAGCTGTAGATGACAAATTCGGACAGAGTGGGACGTCCGAAGAGCTACAGGAATATTATGGCCTTACGTCAAGTCAGATTGTCAGTGCAGCCGTGCAGGTGTGGACGATGCGCAGGAGGTAGCAATGGATATACGCCTGGCAGGAGTCTCTAAATACTTTCATCCCGACATTGTAGCCTTGGAAGATGCTTATCTTTCCATAGCACAAGGGGAGTTTGTCTACTTTGTAGGAACTACTGGCTCGGGGAAAACAACGCTAATGCGTCTCATTACCCGCGAGCTTATCCCAAGTAGAGGACAGATCACAGTAGGGGATAAGAACTTGCGAAAAATTCGCAACTCTCAGCTCCCTTATTTCCGGAGAAATATAGGGGTAGTCTTTCAAGATTTCAAACTCCTTCCTAATTTGACGGCATGGGAGAATGTTGCTTTTGTGCTCGAATCTATGGGTATGCCTTCCCGTATGGTAAAAGGTCGTACCGATGAAGTTATAGATCAGGTGGGGTTGTGGAGACGACGTTTTCTGTACCCCCCTCAGCTTTCAGGGGGAGAACAGCAACGGGTAGCTATTGCACGTGCCATGGCTAATTCGCCCTCTATTTTTATAGCTGACGAGCCGACTGGAAATCTCGATTTACATACGGCGGAAGACATTATGCGCCTCCTTCTATCTCTGAATGCTGCAGGAGCCACTGTTATTATGGCTACCCACGATCAATATCTGGTAGATGCCTATCGACAGAGGGTTATAGAGCTCCATGAGGGCAGGATAGTTCGAGACGAAGAAAAAGGAGGGTATCTCATCGATGGCGAGCTTTAAATATACCTTACGTGATACCTTCAGGTTGATTTTCCGCCATTGGGGATTGAGCCTTCTTACTCTTATTACCGCTTCTGCTGTCATATATCTCCTCGGCATGTCCAGCCTTTTCTCTCTTAATGTAAGGGCCATGGTTTCCCGTGTTGAAAGCGAACTCGTTGTTCAGGCGTACTTAAAAGATGACAGTAAAATCCAGGAAACGGTGAATCAGATAAAAAAAATCCCTTATGCAGCTCATGTGGTTTCTGTGTCTCCTGACGAGGCGCTAGAAAGATTGCGAGCCAAACTAGGCACTAAGGCGCGAGCTGTTACGTTGCTTGGCGAAAACCCTCTCCCTTGGAGTATAGAGATCAAGGTTAAACGAGCGGGGGATGTGGCTCCTTTGGTAAGGGAGATCACGTCTATGCCAGAAGTGGATGAGCTTGTTTATGCTGGGAAACTGGCTGAAAAACTTTCTCGGATTTCTTTTTTAGTTTCGAAAATTTCCGTTGTCGTTCTGGGATTGGCTCTTGTTATTAGTGCTTTAGTGGTTTATAACACCATTCGTATATCTTTATATTCTCGAAAAGAAGAAATACAAGTGATGCTTTTAGTAGGAGCCACGAGAACCTATATTTCTCTTCCATTTGTGTTACAGGGGATGATTCTTGGTTCTATGGGAGCCTTGCTGGCAGTGTTTGCTGTCGCTGGTTCCTATTTTTCTGCTCAGGAGGCAATATTGACAACCCTTCCCTTTATCCACCTGGTTTCTAACCATGATTTTTTGTTGCGTTTTTATCTCCTGCTCGTCGGGATTGGAACAACTCTTGGGTGGATTTGCAGTTGGTTTGCAGTCAGTCGTTTCGTTCGGGAGGCTGGGAAACCTCTTTAGTCTGGAGGGATTAGAAGCTTCGACAGGGGGTGCGATTACAGCTGGTTGCTTGGCAGGGAAACCCCTTTAAATGGAGAGATCGGAAGGGAGGATGTACAATTGAGGAGCTTCACAAAAAGGTGCTTATTAGGTATCCTTCTAGCGGTTTCCTGTTTTTTCTCCTTCCCTTCTTTGTGTGCATGGTCGGCTCCAGATGTTGCGGAGTTAGACCAGCAGATTGCGGCCGAAGAGAATCGCATAAAAATAATAGAGCGTCAAACAGCTCACTATGAGCAGCTTATTAAAAAAACTGGGCAAAGGGAACAAGGGGTTTTATCTCAAATTACCCAGTATGACCAGCAAAAACAGAAAGCTGAACGAGAAATAAAGCTTTTGGAACTCAAACAAGCCAGGGCTCAGAACAGAATTAAGGAATTACAAGGAAATATTAAAAAGACTGATGCCCAAATAGAGGAAATAAAAGGGTATCTTAGGGATCGTTTTGTCGCTATTTATAAATATGGTGGCATGGCAGAGCTAGACCTTCTCCTCACTGCTTCTACGGCACATGAAGCAATGGCCACGTCCTTGTTACTAGGGAAAATAGCTCGTGAAGATGAGCGCATGGTTGACTCTCTTTCGGAGAGTAGAGAGAAACTGGAAGCTGCGAAAAAAGAATTAGAAGAACAGAGAGCTCTTTTAGTAGCCCAGGAAAAGAAACTCCGGTCTGAGCGAGAAAAGTACAAGGCAGAAATAAAAAAACGGAACGACCTGTTAGCTTCATTACGAAAAGAAAAGGCTCTTCATGAAAAAGCTGCTCGGGAATTGCAACAAGCTCAGGAAGAGATAGGGAACACCATTAAAAATCTTATGAGAAAGAAACAGGAAATTATTGCTCGTGAAAGAGAAAATCGAGATAAAAATAAATCTCATTTTGGCAATATAACGTACATGCCCTCAGGAGGGCGGTTAGGATGGCCGGTACGAGGGGAGATTTCTCAATCTTTTGGGAAACGAGTACATCCTGTTTTTAAAACTACGAGTATGCATACAGGTATAGATATTCGAGCTTCAGGAGGGACCCCGGTCCAAGCAGCTGGGCCAGGAGAGATTTTGTATGTAGGGTGGCTTAGGGGATATGGACAGGTTGTTATTATCGATCATGGAAACTTACTCAGCACTGTCTATGCACATCTTGCTAATGCGACAGTAGAAGAGGGACAAGGGGTTTCTCGTGGTCAGGTGATAGGGCATGTAGGAAATACTGGCGTTACTACAGGGTATCATCTTCATTTTGAAGTACGAGTTAACGGAGATGCGCGGGATCCTATGCGTTATTTGCGGTAAAAAAGACATGGCGAAGGGAAAAGGAGCACAGGTTTGAGCATGTGGAAAAAATCAAGGGGCGTTCTGTTTGGGCTAATACTAGGAGTTGTTTTAACAGGTGCATTTCTGGGGGCTGGTGGTGCCTCAGAAATAGAGGATATTGTTCGTTTTGTCCCATTTAAATTGGAGAACCTGTGGCTCATGAAGCAGGCAAGGGCCATTATAGAAACCTATCAGGTGGATAGCGGAGAGAAACCTGTGGAAGAGACGAAGCTCGTCTATGGGGCCATGAAAGGTTTTGTACAAGCGTATGGAGATCCATATACTCGTTTTGTCGACCCAGAAGAACTCAAAGAAGAAGAAATAGAAATGGAAGGCGAGTATGGTGGATTGGGTATCTATCTAGGTCACAGAGACGGTAAAACTCTTGTTATCAGCCCTATAGAGGGAACACCAGCTGATCGTGTCGGTCTTAAGCCTGGAGATGAGATCGTTAAAATTGGCGATGAAGTGATTATAGGTTGGGAATCACAGCAGGTTGTTAAAAAATTGAGAGGACCGGCGGGAACGTCAGTAACTATTTGGGTACGCCGAGATAAAGAAGATAAACTTTTGCGCTTCGATATTCAAAGAGAGAATATAAAGCTTTTTTCTGTTCGTTCTGAAATGATCGATAAAGATACAGGCTATATCCGTATCTCTCAGTTCAAGCAGAAAACTGGAGAGGAAGTAAAAAACGCCATTATTGATCTAGAGCAGAAGGGCGCAAAGGGACTTATAGTGGATTTGCGCAATAATGGCGGAGGCCTTTTAAGTGCGGCTGTCGATGTGAGTGACCTCTTCTTGGACGGAGGGCTCGTAGTCAGCATGGAAGGGCGGGTAGATCGTGCGAATGACAAACTTTATGCAAAGCCGGGGCAACAAACAACCCTTCCCCTCGTAGTGTTGATAAATGAGGGGAGTGCCAGTGCCTCCGAAATTGTGGCTGGAGCCTTAATGGATCGGCAAAGAGCTATTCTCGTAGGGAAAAAGAGTTTTGGAAAGGGATCAGTGCAAACGCTCTTTAATCTCTCAGATGGGTCTGGTCTCTACGTGACTATCGCTAGATATCATACTCCATCGGGTGTTACTATAGATCATGTAGGATTAACTCCGCAACTTACTGTGGAGGGGGAGTATAACCCTGATCGTAAAAAAGATCCTCAGTTAAAACGAGCTATAGAAGAGCTTGCTAAAATTGAAAAAGGAACATCTTCTTTTTTGAAATGATTTGGAGGCCAGTATGACTAAAAAGAGAGTAAAGAGGAGGCCCAAGGGGCTCTTCTTACTCCTGTTCGGTGGGATAGCGTTGAGTGTTGCTATTTTAGCGATGGTGGGGAGGAGCACTCCACAACAGGAACATGTGGAGGTTTCTCGAGAGCCATACCCTGAAATAGTCTGTGAGGAACAAAAGGATCGAAGTACTCCTCCCCACCATACAACTCAACCTGAACCTGAGCCCCAAGCTGAGTCGTGCCCCCTTTTAGCCATTGTCATTGATGACTTTGGTTATTCTTACTCTTTAGCTCAAAAAGTAGCTGCTATTGATTTGCCTGTAACATGGGCTATAATTCCCTACCGGCCCCATAGTCAGGAGACAGTGAAGCTTGCTGTATCCAAAGGGGTTCCTTATCTTGTACACATGCCTATGGAAGCTATTATAGATAAGGGGAAAGGGGATTTTCTCATAGGAGTGTCTATGTCGGCTCCTGCGGTTAAAAAGGCAGTGCAGGATGTTTTCCAAGCTTTCCCTGAAGCTGTGGGGATGAATAACCATAGAGGATCTAAAGCTACTAGTGACCCACATGTTATGGAAGCTGTAATGGAAGCCTTAGTGCCTTTAGGAAAAGTCTTTATAGATAGTCGAACATCAGCGGCGTCTGTTGCATATAAGACTGCTTTAAAATTTCAGGTTCCAACAGCCTACAACTCGGTTTTTCTCGATCATGAAAAAGATATAAGGTTTATGAGAGAGCAGTTCAATCGAGCAGTAACTATAGCGAAACGAAGGGGATGGGTTGTGGCTATTTGTCATAATAGACCTGATACTATCCCTTTTTTACAAGAGCTTCACGATTCTGAAATAAACGATGTAAAATTTGTGACCGTTCCAGAGTTACTTGGTGTTCAAACGGCACGATGAGGAGGCCTTGAAAGTGAAAGGACGAGTAGAGATTATTATAGGAGCCCAATGGGGGGACGAAGGGAAAGGAAGAGTGGTAGATGCCCTTGGGAATCGGGTTGAAGTTTTTGCCCGATATCAAGGTGGTGCCAACGCTGGGCATACAGTTATAGTTGAGGGAGAGAAATATGTCTTCCATCTCTTGCCTTCCGGAATGCTTTATCCCTGTAAGCTTTGTGCCATAGGAAACGGCGTGGTTGTTGATCCAGAACAGCTTCTACAGGAGCTTTCCACTCTCCAGGAGCAAGGAAAAGACAGGGCTCGACTTATTATTAGCGGGTCTGCTCATGTTGTTATGCCTTATCATAAAATTCTCGATAAAGCTGAGGAACAGTTCCGTGGAAAAGGTAAAAAAATTGGTACCACAGGTAGGGGTATCGGCCCTTGTTATGTAGATAAATTTAATAGATGTGGTATTCGTATAGAAGATCTTCTAGACGCTGATGTTCTTCGAGACAAGCTCTCTTTCAACCTTGATGCTAAAAACCTCTTGCTAACGAAAGTTTATGGAACTGAACCAGTAGCTTTTGATGAAGTCTATAGCAAAGCTTTAGCGTGGGGGCAGAGTTTAGCTCCTTATGTAGCAGATGTCTCTTTAGCTCTGCATGAAGCTATTACATCGGGGAAGGGTGTTTTGCTGGAAGGGGCTCAGGGAACCCTTCTGGATGTGGATCATGGGACGTATCCTTTTGTAACGAGCTCCTCTCCTATTGCTGCTGGCGGATGTGTAGGTCTTGGTGTTGGACCGTCAGATGTGGACCGAGTTATTGGGGTAGTAAAAGCTTATTGTACTCGAGTTGGAGAAGGCCCCTTTACTACGGAAGATTTAGGTAATGAAGGGACTCGGCTGAGAGAGCGAGGAGGAGAGTTTGGTGCTACTACCGGACGCCCGAGACGATGTGGTTGGCTCGATATGGTAGCACTGAGATATGCAGCAAGAGTCAATGGCATGGGAGCTATAGCTTTAACGAAGCTTGATGTTCTTACAGGATTCGACAAAATTAAAGTCTGCACAGAGTATGAGATAGAAGGTAAAAAATACGAACATTTCATGACCAATACCGCGTTACTCGAGAAGGCTGAACCAGTGTACACTCTCATGGATGGCTGGAAAGAAGATATTTCTAAGTGCAGGTCTTTTGATGAACTTCCTGTGGCTGCCCAGAAATACGTAGAGTATATAGAGAAAGAGGCTCAGGTTCCAGTGCAGCTTATAGGAGTAGGTCCTGACAGAGATCAGACAATAATTAGGGGGTTGTAAGCGCTGTCCACACTTCTCGTGGATATACATTTTTGCTCCGTTAATGATTGTGATGAAATATATGAGCTTGAAAGAAAAAAAGGCGGACCTTTTTGGCCTCAAAATATAATATATGAAGATCTTTCCAGCGGGCTGTCTGTATATATGGCAGCTCGCTGGAAAAATCTTATGGTTGCGTTTCTTGTCCTCTCGCGGGAAAAGAATTTTTTTGTACTTACCAACCTCTATGTGGCTACCTCTTTCCGGCGAAAGGGAATAGCTTCTCAGCTTATTCTTTCATCTGGCGAGTTTTGTGTTCATGAAGGATATAATTGTTTAAGACTTCATGTTCGAGAAGATAATGGACCAGCACGTAGACTCTATGAAAATTTAGGTTTTTCCCTTATAGGAACAATAAAAAATTATTACGAAGATACGGGCACAGCTTTCTATATGGAAAAACGCCTGCCATTTCTCACCTCGTCTTAAAAAGTTATAGTTTTCTTATGAGGAAAGATTAGAGTTATAATTTTAATATGAATTATGGAGGGTACCTTGGTGACGTTATTCATAAAAATGCCCTCTTTTTTTACATTCAAGAGAGCAAATGCCAGCCTTTAGGCTATGAAAAAAGAGCGTTTTATGACTCCTTCCCAATAACAAAAAGGCCTTCAGGGAAGAGCCCTGAAAGCCAGTAACCATCATATGGTGGGCGACACAGGGTTCGAACCTGTGACCTCTTCCGTGTGAAGGAAGCGCTCTTCCACTGAGCTAGTCACCCATAACAAGGGGTATTATAGCTTCCCCAAAGAATTATTTCAACCCTGTGAAATTCCTTTTCTAATGTGTAATGTGTGTTGTATAATATTTTACACAGGGGTGATATTGTATGGTTGACCTGTCTATTATAGGCAAAGCTTCAGATTTATGGACCTATTGGGGTTTTGAAAGCTGGTCCTTCGACCATATGCAAGGAGTATCACGCCGGGTCACTTTCGTTAAGGATAGCATTCTTGGCGAAATAGGCCGTTATTATGCTTATGACTTTGTTATTTGGATTCATAATGGTTGCACCGATGCTGAATATATCTTCGCAAATTGGGAACCTCTCCCCGATGTTATGACACAACGTTTTGTCTTCTTAGAACCTTTTCCCTCCTTTGATAAAAAAATCAAAACTTTTTTTTGGGGTTTTAAAGGGTATTTGGAGCTTTATTCTTATACTCCGCTTGCTCCTTGGAATTCTAAAATCAAAGACCTTGCTCCTCTGGTGAATAAAGCTCAAGAGTTAGAAGGTTCTTTGTGCCAAGGGGGTGATGATATTAAAAAATAAAATAGTTTTCCCAGCTTTTATATATCTATTGGATCTATAGGAGAGTCATATTTTAATAGGAGGTGAAAGAAATGTTGGCAATGTTGTTCCTTGTTGCAATAGTCTTTTTTGCAATAGTCTATCGCGTTCATGGCCGCTATATGGCTCGTATTTATGCCCTTGATGATAGTAACCCGACCCCCGCTGAAACTATGTACGACGGAATAGACTATTGTCCTGCCCATCCAGCAGTACTCTTAGGGCACCATTTTGCTTCCATCGCTGGAGCCGGTCCCATTGTAGGCCCTATTGCTGCGGCGAGTATGTTTGGTTGGTTGCCTGCGTATCTTTGGTGTCTTCTCGGCTCTTCTTTTTTGGGTGGTCCACATGATATGGGGGCTCTTGTGGCATCTATGCGACACGATGGCAAGTCTGTTGGAGAGGTGGTAGACCACTGGGTAGGAAGGCGTGGAAAGCTTTTTTTTCTCATGTTTACCATCCTGACTTTAATTTTAGTCGTAGCGGTTTTCCTTCAATTATCAGCGAATACTTTTGAAGCTGACACGGCAGTGGCATTTTCAAGTACTCTTTATATATTTCTTGCCGTTATCTTTGGAGTGCTGGTTTATAAATATAACACGCCTCTTTGGCTCATGACAGTTATTATGGTTCCTATCGTCATTGGTGCTTGCTGGTATGGGAACTATGCAGACTGGGTTGCTCGATATTTTGTTTACTCGATGCCTACGTGGCGATGGCTCTTGGCAATTTATATTCTCTTTGCTTCTGTCTTGCCGGTATGGTTGTTGCTGCAACCGAGAGACTATCTAGCGTCCTACTTTCTTTATTTTGCAGTTATTGTTGGTGCTATTGGCATGATACTCGGCGGTAAGTTCGAAGTACAGCTTCCGGCTTTTAAGGGGTTTGTTGCAGGAGACCAGTTTTTATGGCCTATGCTTTTTGTTATTGTGGCATGTGGTGCCATTTCGGGATTCCACTCACTTGTAGGAAGCGGAACGACATCAAAGCAGCTTCGACGAGAGACAGATAGTACCCTTGTTGGGTATGGCTCCATGCTTCTGGAGGGTATAGTTGCGGTTATTGCCATTGGCACCATTATGATTAGCGGAAAAATCCTTCCTGGAGGGCCAGTTGTAACATATGCTCAGGGATTTGGGCAATTTGCCGGGCTTCTCGGGATCGATCCAAAGCTTGGGGCTTCCCTTGGCGGTTTGGCAATTAATACCTTCCTTCTCACATCCTTAGATACAGCTACCCGTCTGACCCGCTACCAAATTCAGGAAATTACGAACATGAAGGTAGACAAGTATACTGCTACCATTATAACTATAGCGGCAGCTATGGCTTTGCTTCTTGTAAAAACAGTTGGACCCGACGGCAAACCCGTTCCGGCATGGGCTGCGATTTGGCCTATGTTTGGTGCTGCAAACCAGCTTGTTGCGGCGTTGGCCCTTTTGGCAGTGGGGGTTTGGGTTACGAAGGGACTTAAGAAGAACAACAAATTCCTTATGGCCCCTATGTGGTTTATGTTGGCTACTACAGTAGCAGCCCTACTCTTTATGATCAAAGAAAAACTTACGGGAGTTCCTAACTATCTGTTGGTTGGTATCTCTATTGTCCTTCTTCTCTTTGCACTGTTGATGGTGAAGGAGTCTTTCCACGCCTTGAAAGTAAAAACTGAAGAGGAATATAAATAGTTTATGTTTGTAGATGTTGACTCTTTAGCAAGAAGGCCGGAGCATTTTTTCTCCGGCCTTTCTTTTTAAGATTGAGGTCCTCCGACACTGAAGGATTTGCTATTCCACGATTTCCCTCTTTTAAGCTCGCCTTCAATTTTAGAGAGGTAACGACTTCCGCAAAAAGGACATCGTAGAATAATATCTTTTACCTCCAGTTCAAACTCCTTTTTACACTCAATACACTGAAACGTAGCCACGCATATACACCTCCGTCTAGATATATCATGATGGCATTTACTATTATAATATATTTTTTATTTTTATGTCCTATTTGTTTTAAAAAAACACTTTGTATAATAAAATAAAAACAACAAAGAGAGAAAGGAGGAATTGCATGTCTTCCCTGTTGCGTGTATCTGGAAAGGATGTCTCATTGGTTCTTTGTGGAGCAGCTGGACAAGGTGTTCAAACAGTAGAAGAATTGCTTGTGAAGGCTATTCGTCATCTTGGCTATAGCGTTTTTGCAAGTCGTGAATATATGTCTAGAGTCCGTGGCGGAAACAATTCCACTGAAATACGTTTTTCCCCCTGGCCTGTTCGAGCTTTTGTTGATCGTATCGATGTCCTCGTGCCTTTAAACGAGGGAATTCGAGAGAATGTAAGAAGGCGGATCTCTTCTCAAACTCTTATTATTGGTGATAGAAATGTTTTTCACACCGAAGGAGAAGAGTTGGGAGGACGTTACTTTAACGTAGAGTTTTTAAAGATAGCGAGTGAGATAGGCGGAGTTGTTTTTGCTAACTTTGTTGCAGCAGGGATGCTTCTGGGTATGGTAGGCGGAGGACTGGAGATAGGATATTCCTTTTGCGACGAAAAATTTGCCCCCAAGGGGCAATTAATAGTCGATAAAAATAAAGAGGCTCTAGATAGAGGATTTAAGATTGGGCAGACTCTCACAGAAGGTACATTGCCCTTTATATGTGGGGATAGTAAAGGTCGGCCCCTTCACCGCAGTGTTTTGAGTGGAACAGAAGCTCTATCTTTAGGAGCTTTGGCTGGAGGATGTACGTTTATTGCAGCGTACCCCATGTCACCTGCTACAGGAGTTTTATCTTTTATGGCCCAATGTGCTTCTCAGCTAGGAGTAGTGGTAGAGCAGACAGAAGATGAGCTTGCTGCCATTAATATGGCACTTGGAGCTGGTTACGCTGGAGCGCGTGCGATGGTTACAACCTCTGGTGGTGGTTTTGATCTCATGACAGAAGGGGTAAGTCTTGCTGGTATTATGGAAGTTCCTGTAGTAATCCACGTGGGGCAGCGGCCTGGTCCAGCTACTGGAATGGCCACACGTACAGAGCAGGGAGATTTACATGCGGCTCTATATGGAGGTCATGGGGAATTTCCTCGCGCTGTTTTCGCTCCGGCTACACTGGAAGAAGCCGTTCGCATTGGAGCAAAATCTTTTTATATTGCGGAAAAATACCACATTCCAGTTATTATCTTGACAGATCAATACTTCCTTAACTCTTATTATGACATGACTATTCCTGATCTAGAGTCTCTCTCTTTCCCTTCCATGATTGTTGAATCAGAAAAAGATTATTGTCGATATAAATTTTCTTCCAACGGAATCTCTCCTCGCAGTGTTCCTGGCAATGGGAAAGGGCTTATAGGGGCCGACAGTCATGAACATGACGAAGAAGGTCATGTGTATGAAGACTTTGACCTTCGTAAATGTATGGTTGATAAACGTTTCAGAAAACTTGCGTTAATGAGATGTGAAGCTGAAGAACCTTTATTTGTCGGGGCACAAGACTATAGGATCCTTATTATTGGCTGGGGTTCTACATTCCACGTACTTGAGGAAGCGTTGGAATTTATAGGGCATTCCCAAGTAGCATTAATGCATTTCCAACAACTGTATCCCATGCCCGCCTCTTTGGGCGAGCGCTTAGAACAGGCACAGAATATTATAGTAGTGGAAGGGAATAAAACCGGACAGTTTGCTCATTTACTCAGGCAAGAAACAGGCAGGAAAGTGGACTCTATTATTACTAATTACAATGGCCTTCAATTTTCAGTAGAGCAGGTAGTGAGAGAATTAGCTGCTTGCCTTAATGAGGGGGTATATTGATGAATTCTGGAATATTCGATCTAGCAAACGCTGATTTGGCTTGGTGTCCCGGTTGTGGCGATTTTCAAATTCTTGAAGCATTGAAGAGAGCTTTGGAGGAACTAGGATGGACCCCTCTAGATGTAGTCGTGGTGTCTGGTATAGGGCAGGCAGCTAAAACTCCTCATTTTATGAAGTGTCATTTTTTTAATGGACTTCATGGTCGAGCTCTTTCCAATGCCACAGGCATAAAAGCCGCAAATCCTTCTCTCAATGTAGTAGCGATAGGGGGAGATGGAGATATGTATGGAGAAGGTGGAAACCATTTTATCCATACGATCAGGCGTAATCCAGATATTACTAATTTGGTCTATAACAATATGGTGTATGGTCTTACCAAAGGGCAAGCGTCACCTACGAGCTTTAGGGGGTTTAGAACTTCAGTTCACGTTGACGGGGTGATGTCTGAGCCTTTCCCGCCACTGGCGGCTGCTATTGTTTTTGGAGCTACTTTTGTAGCTAGAGCTTTTTCCGGGGATGTTGAAAAAACTGCGAATCTCATAAAACAGGCAATCCTTCATAAAGGGTATGCCCTTGTAGATATTTTTCAGCCGTGTGTGTCTTTCAATCGTGTTAACACGTATAAATGGTATAAAGAAAATACGTATTATCTCGATGAACACTATAATCCAGAAGATCGAACAGCTGCTATTGCCCTAGCTTTGAAAACAGAAAGATTCCCTTTGGGAGTGCTCTATAAAACAGAGAGTCGACCTACTTTCGAGGAAACACTAGGAGCCTATCGCTACGATAAAACTCCCCTTTATAAAAGAAAACGAAAAATTCAAGATATTGAAACTTGTATTGAATCTATGACATAATAGGTTATCTTGTTATGGGGGAGGGGATGTGATGGGAGGGCTTATTCAATTAGGGTATGAAGGGCCTGATTTCTGTTTGAAGGATCAAAAGGGAAATTCCGTTATACTCTCCACGTTAAAGGGGCATAATGTATTGCTTTCTTTCCATCCGCTGGCGTGGACTCATATTTGTCAGGCACAGGTTAACACCATTGACGCTCATCTAGGTCTTTTTGAGCGACTTAATACAATTCCTCTTGCTATTAGCGTAGATTCTGCCGCAACGAAGAGAGCATGGGGCGAAGCTATTGGAATTAAAAAGCTCCAGCTTCTTTCTGACTTTTGGCCTCATGGTTCTATTGCTCGTCAGTATGGGGTTTTTCGCGAAAAAGATGGTTTTGCATCCCGAGCAAGTATTCTTTTAAATGAAAAATTGGAAGTTATTTTCGCTAAAGAATATGAGCTCGACCAGATTCCAGAACTTCGAGAAGTTATTTTTATCCTAAGAGACTATACAAAATCAGAAATCCCCAACTTGGAGATAGAAATACAACGTTGTCTCAAAGATGCGGCAGGGCGTACTGTTTGCATGGAAGACAGTCGGGCGAAAGGTATAGACGCCACTAATTAAAAAGGCTAATCCCCCGTAAGTTATTTGGGGGATTAGTCTTGCCAGTTGATATTTAAAATTTTCTTCCAACAGAAATTGATAATGGCTTCTCGAGAGGGAGCTTGTCCCTTCCCCATTTTATCGAAATCTTCCTGAAGTTTTCCATAGGCGTTCTTTATAGTCTCGTCTTCTTCTGCCTTTTGAACTAATTCCGCAACAGGTTGTAACTGGCGATATACCTCAGGTATAAGGACAAAGTTAGGACCATCCATAGTGAGTCCCACCGTATAAATAAAAGAAAGAAGGGACTCTGATTCTCTTTTGGTGCTGCTTATATCTATATAGGCAGGGAGATTTGGAGACACATATAGAAAAACATCAGGGGGAGTGGATATATTTAGAGGCAGAGTATCCCATCGAGATGGTCCAGCTGGCGTTACGGCTAGCCAGGCACGAGGAGTTTCTGTGAGCGCTGTAACCCAGAGATAATACTTTTTTGTGGTTTCTGGATCATTAAAAGAAAGTCGCCATATGAGATCTGGCCTTAAATCTTTATCGGCAAATGGTAAATGCCACGTATTTTCTGTAATACGCTTCCCCTCTAATACTTTTAGCGGGTGAAGACCGGCTGGAGAACGCAGCCAAGCTTCTTTTATAACTCCATCATTGCTCTGAGTAGTCAAGGTAAGTGGATGTCCTGGCGCGGCATAAACCTGAAGAGAGCCTGTGGCTCCCTGCAAGGGGGCAGGAAGTATTGCTGTAATTGCGACGAAAACTATTATGAAACTGCGGATCTTCTTCAGCGTCATAAGGTCCATCACCTCCTATGATTTTATAAGCTGGATATTTTTATTAACGTTTTATCCTTATCTTTTAGAGTTTCTACTAAAGAGCTTATAGTTACCCTAAGCTGTGGGTGAACCCAATTTGCAGCTATTTGGTTCAGTGGAACTAAAACGAAAGATCTGCGGTGCATTTCAGGATGAGGAATACGAAGTCTTTTATCATCAATGCACTCACCATTTTCCAGCAACAACAAATCGATGTCGATTTCCCGAGGCCCCCATCGCCACCTTTCAATCCTTCCCATGTCTTTTTCTATCTGTTTAACGAGGTCAAGAAGAGCAAAAGCGCCCATAGAAGTTTCTACGAGAATGCAGGCATTAAGGAAACGAGTTTGTTCAACCTCCCCTAAAGGAGCTGTTTCAAAAATGTCACTTTTCGCAACGACGTGGACACCTTTACTATCTAAAATTTGCACGGCTTTCCGCAGATTATTCATGCGGTCCCCCACATTACTACCAAGAGCCAGTGCAACACGCATCACATCCCTGCCTCCCTTATAGCCTTAATGATGGTAATCACATCGTGAGTTGCTTTTACATCGTGAACTCGTACAAGTTCCACTGCTTCTTTGGCGCAGTAGGCAGAAACGGCTAAAGTTCCATAGAGACGGGACGCAGTGTCTTCTGTTTCAAGCAGAGTTCGTATAAAGCCTTTTCTGGAATGACCGATCAAAATAGGACGCCCAAGACTCCTATATGATTGGATAAACTTTAATACCCGCATATTATCTTCGAGCCTTTTCCCAAAACCGATCCCTGGATCAATAATAATTCTGTCAGGAGCGACTCCTGCTTCTGCTAGCGTATGAAGGCGTTGGTGAAAATAGTCGATAGACTCGCCAATTACATCGCAGTATACAGGGTTGTTTTGCATGGTTTTAGGTATTCCTTGTATATGGGAGAGCACGTAGACAAGATCAGTTTGAACAATTGCTGAGAACATGTCTCGATCAAGTGTAAAACCAGACACATCATTTATTATATCAGCGCCACAATCCGACGCTATTCGGGCTGTTTCCCCTTTATATGTATCGACAGAAATAACAGCGTCTTGAAATTCCTTCCTAACGGCGGAGAGGGCGGGTATAAGACGATCTTGCTCTTCCTTGGCAGAAATGGGATCTGAGCCAGGGCGGGTGGATTCCGCTCCTATGTCGAGAATATCCGCTCCTGCCTCTAACATTTGACTGGCTTGTTTTACAGCTTCATCTGCTGTAGAAAGTCGACTTTCGCTATAAAAAGAATCGGGGGTTATGTTGAGAATCCCCATTACTTTTGTTTCACCACCGCCAAGAGACAGGGTTCGATGACGAGGCAAGGAGAGATTCCAAGAGCGTTGTGCCATAGCTTTGAATGTGTTGCTGAGCTCTTCACGTAATTGGTCAAGGCCCCAGCAAGAGAGGGCTTTCAGTTTCAAAAGCAGCGCTTTATATTGGCCCTCTGTCCCCAGAAGAAGCACATCGCTTTTTTCGGTTCGCCCGTCAATAACATTTTTATGGACGATAGCATCACCGCCACGAGCCAAGAGTTCTTGCTTTACATAGGCTGCTGCCCGAAAATCTACTTGGGAAACCCAAATAGGCAAAATTTCTCGCTTTGGCAAAAAATATGCAGCCGAGCGGGGATCTGCTCCAATTTTATGTATGAGAGATACGAGCTCGCTATTGGAATGAACGTGCACAGAATATATAGTCACTTGTATTATCCCTTTCTTAGATACCTAATGAAATGATATAAGAGCACAAAGATAATAAGACCTCTCTGTTAGGAGGTCAAGAAAGAGACTAAATCCATTCAGTGGAGACTTTTTTCAAGTGAGCAGTTTGGTTCAGAGAGAAGAGGCCGTATCCTCTTTGATAGTCATATGTCAAGATGCTATAGGATGCGGTGTCCATATGGGTTTTCCAGAAGTAGGGTTCAGGAATATTGAGACAGCCGGCTATAAGGGGTTTCAGCACAGTACGATGAGAAACAACGACTATAGTGTCTCCGTAATGTTTTTCAACCAGTTCTTTAAGAGCACGTAATGCCCTGCCTTGCACTTCCTGTAAGGTTTCTGCTCCGGAAAGACGCAACTTTTCTGGATATGTGAGCCATGTTTCCCAGTCACTCGGGTACTCTAGAGCGATTTCTTTTTTAAGGCGCCCTTCCCAAAAACTGAAATTAATATTGTTTAGGCCTTCGCATTCAAAAAGATGTTTATGGCTACATGCTCTGGCGATGGCTGTAGCCGTTTGTTTGGCTCGTAGCAGAGGGCTTGTATAAATAAAGTCGGGAACCATGGGGGCGATGGCTTTGCCTAAATCTTCTGCCTGTTCCAGCCCCCTTTCGTTGAGAGGATAGTCCACACGGCCGCGAAATCTCTCTTCTCGATTACCTTGACATTCACCGTGTCTAGCTAAAATTATAGTCGTGTGTTCTCGATCAGTAGCCATGATTCTCACTCTTCTTTCTCTTGTATCATATTAATGAATGTTATCATTATATATCAGAAAAATAATGAAATAAAAAGATTGACCAGTCTTGACAATAATTCTAAGGATTGATAATCTACCTTCTGTAAATGGATAGATTAGCACTCAACAAGAGAGAGTGCTAATACATTGAAAAAAGGAGGGGAGGTTCGTGCTTACCGAACGGCAACTAGAGATCGTTTTAGCCGTTGTGTATGAATATATTCAGACTGGGGAACCGGCAGGATCTCGTACTATTGCCCGTAAGTATTTAAAAGGTTGCAGTGCGGCTACGATACGTAATGAAATGTACGATCTTGAGCTGATGGGCTATTTCTATCAACCTCACACATCGGCAGGACGCCTTCCTACATCAAGGGCTTACCGACTTTATGTCGATTCTATTCTACATCGAAGAAGAGTCCCTCCGGTTGGATTTGAGTATTGGAAAGATGGCATTCGAGAACAAAAGCAAGGCATCGAATCTCTTTTATCCTATGTCTCCCAACTTCTGGGGCGGGTAACAAACTATGTGGGTGTTGCTGCTATATCCTCCCTTCATGAAGTGGAAATTCAACATGTGGATTTTGTTCGTCTTGGCGGAAATACGGTTCTTGTAATTATGGTACTTAAAGGTGGCCTTGTTCACCATAATATAGTGGCTTTGCCATGTGATTTATCTCAGGATTCCCTTGAGGAGTTGGCTCGTCGTATCAATATGATATGTGTTGGACATCCGTGGTCGGAAGTGCGGGAAGTCCTCTATTCTTATGTTATAGAGGGCCTTGAAAGATTTTCTGATGCGTGTTCAGAAGCCATTATACAAATAGACGGGATGTTGCAGAAGTATAACTATAGGCTATTTACAGGGGGGGCGCAGCATATCCTCAACCTCCCTGATTTTCAAGATATAAGTAAACTTCAGGCTGTTCTCTCTCTGCTGGAAGAGGAATCTTCTCTGGCAGAGGTTGTAGATCGTTGTTCTCTTGAACGCGGCGTTAATATTTCCATTGGAGATGAAAACCCGGAAGAGGAAATGCAAGAGTGTTCCATATTGATGGTTCCTTCAAGAAAGCGCGGTCGAAGAACAGTTTTAGGTGTAATTGGACCGATGAGAATGGATTATGAAAAAACGATTTCCATTCTCGAAGCCATGATGGCAGATCTGGAAGAAGAAAACGTCGATTAATATAAGGAGGTTCGATTCCATGGCCCGAGAAGAACAGGAAATGTGTCGTGAAACGAACTGTCAGCAGGGACAGGAAGCTCCACCTGAGGGAAAAATGGAGGAAGCAGGGCAGGAGGTTCTTGAGGTGCTGATTCAGGAAAAAAAGGAATTGGAAAAGGTTATAGAAGAAGTAAAAAAAGAAAACGAGATCCTTCGTACCGCTGCTGCATCTGCTCGTGCAGATTTTTATAACTATAAAAATAGAGTGGAACGAGAACGTGAAAGGTATATCCGCCTCGCGGAAGAAGATTTGGTAATGCAGCTGCTACCAGTTCTAGATAATCTCGACAGAGCTTTGGCACAACCTGACAATACAGAAGAACAGAATATTCGAGAAGGAGTATCTATGGTCCGGCGGCAGTTTTTGTCGGTGTTAGAGAAAGTGGGAGTCTCAGAAATACTGGCTGAAGGAGAGCCTTTTTCTCCAAGTTTTCATGAAGCAGTAGGTATAGAGCCAGTGGAAGAACCGGAAAAAGATGGCATCGTGGTTTTTGAACTACAACGGGGCTATAAAATGGCAGATAAGGTTATTCGCCCATCTCGAGTAAAGGTTGGAAAATACGTAGAACCCCAAAAAGCTCAAGAGTGTGAAAAAGATATTGTAAACGAAGACGATCAGTCTAAGGCATAGAAATATCTTAAATTGATTCTTTTTATTTTATAGAGGTGATAGGAATGTCAAAGGTAGTTGGTATAGACCTCGGAACAACAAATAGCTGTATAGCTGTTAAAGAGGGAGATAACGTAACTATTATTCCCAATGCGGAGGGAGCTCGGACGACTCCTTCTGTCGTGGCTTTTACAAAAGATGGAGAGCGTCTTGTAGGACAGCTTGCGAAACGACAAGCCATAGTTAATGCTGACCATACGATTATGTCTATCAAAAGAGATATGGGGTCTGAGGAAACAGTAAAAATTGACGGTAAAGCATATACACCCCAAGAAATATCGGCCATGGTTCTACAGAAACTTAAAAGAGACGCAGAAGATTATTTAGGCGAGCCAGTAACAAAAGCAGTTATTACCGTGCCCGCCTACTTTACCGATGCTCAGCGTCAAGCTACGAAAGATGCAGGAACTATTGCTGGTCTTGAAGTTCTTCGTATTATTAATGAGCCTACTGCAGCGTGTTTAGCCTATGGTGATAATAAACAGGGAGAGAGTAAAATTCTTGTTTTTGACCTTGGCGGGGGAACTTTTGATGTTTCCATTCTTGACGTAGGCGAAGGAGTATACGAAGTTCTCGCTACTTCTGGTGATAACCGCCTTGGCGGTGATGATTGGGATAATCGCATAGTGGAATGGATGGTAGCAGAGTTTAAAAAGACTGAAGGTATTGATCTCAATAATGATCGGATGGCTTTGCAGCGTTTACGTGAAGCGGCAGAGAAGGCGAAGATTGAATTGACATCTATGCCGGAAACCACCATCTCTCTTCCATTCATCACAGCTAATGAAACTGGACCTAAACATTTGGAAATGTCCTTGTCACGGGCTAAGTTTGAAGAGCTGACAAGAGATCTAATGACTCGCGTAGAAGGGCCTGTAAAACGCGCATTAAGCGATTCGGGGCTTTCTACGAACGAAATTAACAAGGTGTTGCTGGTCGGTGGCTCATCCCGTATGCCTATGGTTCAGAAAAAAATTCAGGAGCTTCTGGGGAAAGAGCCTTCTAAGGGGATCAATCCTGATGAATGTGTAGCTGCTGGAGCAGCTCTGCAGGGAGCAATTCTTTCTGGAGATCATAAAGATATTGTTCTAGTGGATGTAACCCCCCTATCTCTTGGAATTGAGACTTTAGGTGGTGTCTTTACAAAAATAATAGAGAGAAATACGGCTATTCCTGTTTCTCGAAGCCAGGTTTTCTCTACTGCCTCTGATAATCAGAACCAGGTGGAAATAGTCGTTTTGCAGGGAGAGCGGCCTATGGCCGCAGATAACGTGAAGTTAGGCAGCTTTACACTTGATGGAATTCCGCCAGCACCTCGCGGTATTCCCCAGATTGAAGTTACGTTTAATATAGACGTTAATGGAATTTTAAATGTTTCCGCTAAAGATAAGGGTACAGGGAAAGAGCAGAAGGTTACGATTCAGTCGTCCAGGCTCTCTGATGATGAGATTGAAAAAATGAAAAAACAGGCTGAAGAGCACGAGAAAGACGATCTTCAGCGTAGAGATGCGGCTGAAGTGAAGAACGAATCCGATGGTGTTGTCTATCAGGCTGAAAAGCTGATGAAAGACCATGGAGATAAAATGTCAGCTGAGGAAAAGGGAACAATCAACTCTGCCGTTGATAATTTAAAGAAAGCTATTGAAGGCGACGATACAGAGAAAATGAAAGCCGCCAAAGATGCTCTCCTCAAAGAAGTTCAGGAATTTTCGGCACGACTTTATAGCCAGGCCGGATCTGCTGATTCAACGAGTGGGCAGCAGAGTGAAAATTCTCATAGCCAAGAAACAGGGGAAACAGTTGACGCTGAATTCAGCGATCATGGTCAGGCGTAAGGAGTGATCCGAGGTGCCATCTCCCGGCGCGCAGGAAGATTTTTACGAGATACTTGGCGTTCCCCGGGATGCCTCTGCAGCTGATATAAAAAAGGCCTATCGGCGGCTTGTTCGTAAGTACCATCCCGATGCGAACCCTGGGAATATGGAGGCCGAAGAAAAGTTTAAGAAAATCAATGCGGCCTATGAAGTGTTGAGTGACTCGCAAAAGCGGGCACAGTACGATCAGTTTGGAACAGTAGGAGACATGCCTCCAGGCGGGGGTCCCTTTGAGGGCTTCGGCGGGATGGGCGATATGTTTGGAGATATTTTTGAGAATATCTTTGGTGGGGGAATGGGGCGGCGAAGGGCTGACCCTCGAGCCCCTCGCCGTGGTGCAGATCTTGAAATGGCTCTTTCCATTTCTTTGGAAGATGCGGCTCGCGGCATCGAGCCGCAAGTGGAAATACCTCGATGGGAGAATTGTAGCTGTTGTGGCGGCTCTGGAGCAGAACCTGGAACAGCTCCGGAAACATGCTCTCGTTGTGGTGGCTCTGGGCAAATAGAGACGCGCCAGCAGACGCCTTTTGGTCAATTTGTTTCCGTTACTACGTGTCCTCAGTGCGGTGGATCTGGACAGTTTATTAAACAAAAATGTAGCCAGTGTGGCGGTCAGGGACGGCAGAAAGTTCCCCACCGTTTGAAAGTTCGCATACCAGCTGGTGTAGATACAGGCACAAGGCTGCGTATTCATGGAGAAGGCGAAGTTGGCTTTAATGGAGGTCCTCCAGGGGATCTTTTCCTTGTAATTCAGGTGAAAGACCATCCTGTTTTCAAAAGAGACGAGGGGGATCTCCATCGGAAGACAGTGCTAGCCTTTCCTATGGCTGCTCTTGGGGGCTCAATTGAGGTTGAGACGCTCATTGATGGAGTGGAGAAACTTGAAATTCCAGCAGGAACTCAGCCAGGTAAGGTTTTTAGACTTCGGGGTAAAGGGATGCCCAGGCTTCGAGGTGGACGAGGAAGAGGGGATTTATTTGTTCATGTAACGATCGATGTTCCCACTCGTTTAACTGAAAAGCAGCGGGCTCTCATTGAAGGATTAGCGAAAGAGATGGAATTAGATGTTAAGGATGAGGGGCTCTTCTCTAAATTCAGAAACATCTTTGGTTCTTGAGGTATAGCTGTAAAATCCTTCCATACGTGATAGACTCGACGTCAATCGGGGAGGCTTCAAGCCTCCCCGATTTTTCACAGGATTTTTCTAAAAGAGGAGGACACATCATGACCAAGGGAGATAGCTTTTGGTGGTACATTACCCTTGAAGCTACATTAGAGCTTGAAGAAGTGTTGTCTTCACTTGCCGATCTTTCTGGAGGTATTGGTTCTGAAGAGCATGAGAGTTCTGGCAGCGTCAGAATGAGGATTTATTACCGCACCTTCCAAGATTTAGGCTATTGGCTTGAAGAGTTGAATAGATACTTAGGTTCATGGCCAGGGGTATCTGTTGTAGATATGGGAAAAATAGAGAACAGACAATGGCATACAGAGTGGAAAGAGGCTTTTCCTCCTCTCCCTGTGGGGGAGCGGTTTGTGGTTTTAGCTCCATGGCATAGAGGAAGCGAACCTCAGGATAGAATTCCTCTCTATATATATCCAGGCTCCGCTTTTGGTACTGGATATCATGAAAGCACGCAAATAGCGTTGTCCCTCCTTGAGAAATATATGCGGCCTGATTTTGATGTAGCAGATATTGGCACAGGGTCAGGCATCCTTTTTATTGGAGCTGTTCGGCTTGGTGCCCGTCATGTCTATGCTCGAGATTTGGATCCGGCGGTGCTGGATGAGGTCTTGAATAATATGGAGCTTAATGGCGTCTATAAAGAGGATGTAGACTTGCAGGAGGGGGATCTCCTTAAGGGGTTTCATGAAACAGTGGATATCCTTATGGCTAATATAGTTATTGAGCCCCTTCTCACAATGCTTCCAAGCGTACCTGCCGCATTGAAAGAGGATGGGATAGCTATCTTTTCCGGTTTATTACTGAAGGAAAAGGAGACCTTCATAAAAGCGTTGAAAGAAATAGGTCTTGAGATTATTGACGACGTGGCTTGCAATGATTGGTGGGGGGTAGCAGTAACGAAAAAATGAAGAGATCGTTAATAAACAAGCGAATAGTCATAATAGCCATGGGGTGCAGAACAAATCAGTCTGAAGCCGATGCCCTAGCCTCTATGCTTGAGGCTTTTGGCGCTCATATTGTCTCTTCGCCTCCTTATGATGGAGCTATTCTGGTTTCTTGTACTGTTACTTCTATGGCAGATAAAAAGAGCCGTCAGTTTGCAAGACGGTTGCGACGTGAATCGAAAGATGCTGTTATAGTGGCGTGCGGATGTTGGGCTCAGAAAGTGCCTTCTCAGATAGCTCAAGGCCTTGGTGTGGATATTCTTGTTGGCACGAGACAAAAAGCGAGTATCCCGACCCTTATGGAGGAAGCCTTCGAGAAGAAAAATAATATCTTTACTGATTTACGCAGTGATGTTCTTTACGATTCCTCGTGGGATCCTCTTTTTCAAAGGCATCCTCTCTTGCATACTCGGGCTTTTGTCAAAGTACAAGACGGATGCAATCATTTTTGTTCGTATTGCATCATCCCTTTCGTGCGAGGCAAACCAGTGAGTCGTCCATGGCAGGATGTACTGAATGAGGTCCATTCTATAGTGGATTCAGGATGTTCAGAGGTAGTCCTTACTGGTGTCCACCTTGGTTTATATGGTGCTTATGGCGAAATTTCTCTGGGAGAGCTTGTCCGTCGGATTGGTTCTGTTCCAGGTGTTCGTCGGATACGCTTCGGGTCTCTTGAACCTTTTGGTATTGATGGCGCCTTGTTATCTGCTCTTGCTGAAACTCCTCAATTTTGTCCTCATTTGCATCTTCCGTTACAGAGCGGGGATGATGGTGTTCTCGAAAGGATGGGAAGAGGCTATACTGTCTCCGATTTTATGGCGTCTGTAAAAAGGATTCGCTCTTTCCTGGGAGAGCGAGTTCATATCAGTACTGATATCCTCGTAGGATTTCCTGGAGAAAGTGACAGGGCCTTTCATAATACCCTCTGTGTAATGGATGAGATGGGTTTGGGGAAGGTACATGTCTTCCCTTACTCTATTCGACAGGGAACGCGAGCTGCATCTTTTAAGGAGCAAATTCCTCGGGAGATTGCTCAGGAACGAGTTCATCAAACCATAACAAAAGGTGAGGAATTGTTGAAATCTTATTGTAGCCAATGGCTGGGAAAAGATATCCCAATTCTCGTGGAAGAAGTGTCGGATGGCAGATCTACTGGCCTTACTCCCTTTTTTGTAAAAGTAGAAACTGCCCAAAATTTTTCTATAGGAGATATTGTGACAGTTCGCCCTTTCTCCTACGCTTCCGAATCTCTTCGAGCATAACTCTTACTCTCTGAAAATAAGATGTTTGGCTGGTATAATAAACTATGTAATATGAAATATATTGTTGTTTTTTGGAAGGCGGTCTGTAGGTATGAAGTATCCGATGCTTGGAATAGACCTTGGCACCCGTTATGCCATGACAGCCTGTAATATTGATGGGAATGTGGAGGTTTTGCCTAGCCGGTGGGGGATGAAGCGCACCCCTTCAGTGGTTTCCTGGAGTCCCTCTGGTTGGGTTGCCGGCGAAGAGGCGGCGCGAAGAGAGATAGCCCATCCTGAGGTAACCTTTTGGGATATGAAACGGCAAATAAGCCGACAAGGAAAAATTCGCTGCGGTTGGCGTTGTTTTGCGCCAGAAGAAGTTTTGGTCCCTTTACTTGTTTTATTGCGAGAAGATGCGGAAGCGGTTCTGAACCATTTTGTAACTGCATGCGTTCTAACCGTCCCTTCTGCTTTTAGCTTTGCGGAACGCCAGGCGATTGCTCGTGCTGCCTATTCTGCAGGGTTTGAGTCTTTGCGTATCATTAACGAACCTACAGCAGCAGCTTTTGCATATGGGAAAGAAGGAGTTTCTCTCGTTGTAGATTTTGGAGCTGGAACTGTAGATGTTTCAGTTGTAGAAATGGAAAAGGGAGTTTGGCAAGTGTTGGAAAGCGTTGGAGATTCTACTATCGGTGGTCGAGAAATTGATTTTTTGATGGCCCGGCTTTTAGAAAAACGACTTCATTTGAGCACAGAGGCGCTTCCTGCAGATGATAGCATGTGGCGTTATCTTTTAGGAGAGGCTGAAAACATAAAAATAGCCCTCTCTTCATGTTCAAACTATACGTGGCAACCAACGCAGGCCCTTTCTCGTTCCTCTCATTCTATAAATATATCTCGTCATGAGTTCGAAGAGCTCATTCGCCCCATGGTCCTTCAGGTGGCTACAATAGTTTTCCAGCTTTGGGAAAAATATACTCCAAGTCATTTGCTGCTTGTTGGGGGAAGTAGTCGCATCCCTTTTTTCCGCTCTGTTTTAGAGTCGAAAGTGGCTCATCCAGAGTATGTGAGTCAATGTCCAGACGAAGCTATCGCCATGGGAGCAGCTCTTTTTGGCTCGGCAACAGAAGGACGTTTCCTTATAGATGTTCTCTCTCAAAGTTTGGGGATAGTTTCTGCGGAGGGGAATTTTGTTCCTGTTTTGGAAAAAGGCCTTCCTTTGCCATGTAGAGCTACCCGCCGTTTTGTTAGCGTTGGAAATGGACGTATAGATTTGGAAATAGTGCAGGGTGAAGCCGAGAGCCCTGGATGGATGGTTCTGAATCGAGTTTTTGTCGATTCTCTCAAAAAAGGTGAAGAAGTGGATCTTTACTTCTCTGTAGATTCTGGAGGACTCCTTTCTATACAGCTGAGACGAGAGTCTGGAGAGTTGTTCGATATCCCTCCCTTCTCTGTGGATGAGTGTCTGGCACATAGTGAAAAAAATCCTCCCGAACTTAAAGAAATAGAGAAACGATTGGCTAGATTGTCCCTCCCCCTATCAGCCTCGCAGCAGAGCAGGCTAATGTCTCTTGTCGGATCGGCTGGAGCGTTGGTGGAGCAGAGTTGTTACGGAGAAGCGGTGGAGCTCTTGTCTCACCTAGCTGACAATATGGAGAGGATCTCTTTATGATGGACGCGTCTATTCGGCTCGAGGAGAGTCTTGCTGTTCTTGGCCTTATGTCTGGGGCTTCAATGAAAGATATCCGCTCTGCTTTTCGACAATTGGCCAGAACTTGCCATCCAGACATAGCTGGACCTCAGGCAGCGCCTCAATTTGAAAAAATCACAGCGGCTTATATGTTTCTTAAATCTAAGGAATCTGATGTAGCTACGCTGAGACAAGGAGGAAGGGCCTGGAAACAGAGCAGGGCGCGCAATACGCAGCAACAATCTGAGAGAGAGACAGCTCAGAACACAAAAAACTCCGAACGAATCCGTCAGCTGCGGTTAGAAAAAATTCTTGTGGACACGGAACTAAAGATGGCTCATTTGCTTGAACGTGCACAGGAAGTTAATGGTAAAACAGATCTTGCGAGATCGCAGCAAAGACTTCTAAGTACTCATCCTGCAGTGCGTCGTTTAGCGGCGGGATTTTTGATAAAATATTTCGATCAGCCTGGCGTAGCAGAAAGTTTTGTCAACATGGCGGATAGATATCCAGAAGACGAAGATTCTTTGACACTGATTTTTGAAGGGATATTTTATCAGCCGGTACTTCAGACTTTTGCTGAAGCTGTTTCAGCTAAAGCCTGTCAGGTTTCTGAAAAAGCGGCTTTATCATATTTACGATGGATAGGCAATGTGCCTTGTAGAGAACCTCTTTTACAGCGGTTTCTCTCCCATTCTTCTATAGAAGTTATAGTGAAAGCACTCAGCCGCTGGCCTTATAATGGAGAAGCTCCTGATGAAGTCAGCGTATTACGATTGTTGAGAAGCGATGATGAAAAGATCTTGGTGCCACTCTTACAAATTTTAAAGAGAAAAGGATGTCCCGAATGGGCAGTGGGAAGGGTTTGCCTTTTGGCTCGTTCTCATAACGCTCCAGCTGTACGAGTTTGGGCGGGGTCTATTGTCCGGAAGAAAAATCTGGTATAGAATAGCCTGAAGTTGAGAGGTGGGTTGTAGTGGACAGGAGTTGCATTTTTTGCAAGATTATTGAGAAATCAGTTAAAGCGGATGTTGTTTACGAAGATGCCCATGTTCTTGCGTTTAGGGATTTAAATCCTCAAGCTCCTGTACATGTGTTAATTGTTCCTAAACAGCATATCAGCTCTGCGGCTATGGTTAAAGAAGATGGGATGTGGGGCCATCTTATGGGGGCTGTAACTCTAGTAGCTAGAAGCCTTGGGCTTGAGGACAATGGTTATAGATTAGTAATCAACTGTGGTGCTCAGGCTGGACAGACAATCCCCCACCTTCATGTTCACCTGTTGGCGGGACGGTCGTTCCGCTGGCCACCAGGTTAGTTGATGTGGGTGGCACAGAAAGGGGGGATCCAGTATGACGACGATCATTCGGAGAGAAAATGAGTCCCTTGAGGATGCGCTAAGGCGTTTCAAGCGGGAGGTCTCTAAGGTTGGAACCCTTCGCGAAGCTCGGAAGCGAGAGCACTATGAAAAACCTAGCGAAGTTAAGAAAGCTAAAAGAGCCGAAGCTGCAAGAAAACGGCGGAGTAGATCCAGGGGGTAAGATAAGGTGAGCGAGCTGTTGGAACGTATTCAGAAAGATATTGTAACGGCGATGAAAGCTAGGCAAGAAATGGAACTTTCGACGTTACGTATGTTGAAAGCAGAAATACAGAAAGCCCAAACTGAAAAAGGGCGTTCCACGGAGCTTGCCGACGAGGATGTAGTTGCCCTTATTCAGCGGCTTATAAAACAAAGGCATGAATCAGCAGAGCAGTTTAAAGCTGGCGGCGCTTCAGATCGAGCAGCGGAAGAGCTAAGGGAAGCGGCGTTCCTTGAGACGTTTCTTCCAGAACAACTGCCTGATGATGAATTGGACAATATGATCGAAAAGACTGCAGCGGCGGTAAAGGCAACGGGCCCGAAAGATATGGGGCGCGTCATGGGGCGGATTATGAACGAGGTCCGAGGACGCGCCGAAGGGAAACGGGTAAAAACAAGGGTCCAGGCATATTTGCAGTCCCTAGTAGAGTAGCGTTCCAGAGTACAAAAGCCGGGTGACTGCCCGGCTTTTTCTTTTATGTATCTGGGGGAAGAAGAGAATGAGATGCCCAAAATGCAGTGCCATGGAGACGCGAGTTATAGAAACACGTACAGCCGATGAAGGTAGAGTTGTTCGTCGTCGTCGAGAATGTCCTGAATGTTTAGCCCGTTTTACCACTTATGAAAGAATCGAGGAGAAACGAACCTTACGGGTAGTCAAAAAGGACGGAAGACGGGAAATTTTTGATAGAGAAAAGATTACTCGCGGCATCAGTAAGGCTTGCGAGAAACTACCAGTTTCCTTAGAACAGATAGAAGAAGTTGTATCAAGGATTGAAGAGGGATTCCGTGCAAGTGGTGTTGGTGAAATCCCAGTCTCGATCATTGGGGAACGGGTAATGGAAGAATTAAAACACCTCAACAAAGTGGCATATGTTCGTTTCGCTTCCGTATACAGGGAATTTACAGATCTTTCGAGCTTTCAAAAAGAAATAACACGTCTTGTGACAGAAAGAGAGCCATAAAACCGGCTCTCTTTCTGTGTATTTTCTGGTCCTTAATCCTTCCTCCACAAGCTTGCCATGTAGCTATTGTCATTCAAAAGAGAATTTACGTCATTGTCAGATTCAATCTTCGTGTATAATAGTATTATCTTTCTGGATCTTATTTTAAAAGGAGGGGTACTGTTCATGAAGTTGAGAAGGGTAGCATTGGCATTGATGGTAGTGTTGCTTCTTGGCGGTGTGGCGTTCGCAGAGGATACTATTCGTATCGGTGTATATCTTCCTCTTACAGGGCAAAATGCCTTTGGCGGGCAGTTGGAACTGGACGGTGTGAAGATGGCTCACCAAGAGTTTCCAGAAATTCTAGGGAAAAAAGTGGAACTCTTTGTGGTGGACAATAAGTCCGATAAGGTAGAGTCAGCTAACGCTGTAAAAAGGCTGATTGAGAAGGAAAAAGTTGTAGCCATTATCGGAACCTATGGGTCCTCTCTTGCCATGGCTGGCGGAGAAGTTGCGGAAAAAGCCGGCATACCTGTTATGGGAACTTCTTGTACGAACCCCCTTGTAACTCAAGGTAAAAAATATTATTTCCGCGCCTGCTTTATTGACCCCTATCAGGGTGCTGCTGCTGCCACATATGCTATACGGGAATTGGGAGCTAAAAAAGCAGCTCTGCTTGTGGACGTTTCTAACGATTATAGCGTGGGTCTGGCTGGTTTCTTCAAGCAGTCTTTCCTCAAACTTAATGGAGAGATAGTATCTGAGCTGAAATATAATACTGGTGACCAAGACTTTACGGCACAGCTTACTGAAATAATCAGCAAAAAACCTGATATTATGTTTATTCCTTCTTATTTTGCAGAGGGAGCTATTATTATGAAACAAGCTGCGGAGCTCGGTG
Organism: Aminobacterium sp. UBA4908; assembly: GCF_002398115.1. Taxonomy (NCBI): domain Bacteria; kingdom Thermotogati; phylum Synergistota; class Synergistia; order Synergistales; family Aminobacteriaceae; genus Aminobacterium; species Aminobacterium sp. UBA4908. The sequence continues at coordinate 486,720 of NZ_DHCG01000002.1, read as the reverse complement.
CTGAATTTAGAATTATGGGTGGCGATGCCATGGATAACCCGGAAATCGTTAGCATCGGTGGAGAGGCAGTAGAAGGATTCATGCATACAACTTTCCCGTACGATCCCTCTATGAAAGATATGAGCCCCATGGCACAAAAATTCACAGAGAATTGGAAAAAGCTCCATCCTGATAAGGACCCCAACGTAAATGCAGCCCTCGGTTACGACTCGTATCTTCTCGTCCTTGATGCCATAAAACGAGCTGGTGTAGCAGAGCCCGAGGCCATAACAAAGGCCTTGACGGAGACCAAAGACTTCCCCGGCGTAACGGGCAATACCACGATTAATGAAACTCATGATGCTGAAAAAGAAGTGGGTATTGTAATGATTAAAGAAGGGAAGAAAACCTTCATCGGAACAGTTAAACCCGAAATGTAATAAGCCCTTTACTCCTCTTTTCGTATGATTCCATTTATACAGACGCAGAGGCAGGAGAACGCTAGTTCTCCTGCCTCTTAAACAAGGAGGAAGCTGCTGTGAGCCTGAATATGTTTATTCAGCATTTATTTAATGCCATTACTCTCGGGTCTCTGTACGGCCTTATTGCCATTGGCTATTCCATGGTTTATGGCATCTTGCGGCTTATCAATTTTGCTCATGGTGATATATTTATGCTTGGTGCGTATTTTGTTTTTTTTGCTATAGTACTTGCCAAATTACCATGGGGAGTAGCCGTAATTGTGGCCGTATTACTTTCCACTCTCTGCGGAATATTGGTGGATCGCGTGGCTTATAGGCCTCTACGGGATGCTCCTCGTATCTCCGCGCTTATTAGTGCTATAGGAGTTTCGTTTTTTATTGAGAACTTAGGCCTTGTAGTTTTTACGGGATTGCCTCGGCCTGTTATGCGCCCTGATTGGCTTGTGCGCATTATTAAGGTTGGTCAAATCAGAATTTTGCCTTTAGCTATACTTGTCCCTTCGGTTACCTTTCTTCTTGTCTTAGCTCTTCTTTGGGTTGTATATAAAACGAAACCGGGATTAGCCATGCGAGCAATTTCCAAAGATATAGAAACCACCAGACTTATGGGGGTTTCTGTAGATAAAGTTATTGCTTTCACATTTGCGCTTGGCTCAGCTCTTGCCGCTGCTTCTGGCATTATGTGGGCCCTTCGGTATCCTCAAATTAACCCTTTTATGGGGGTTGTCCCGGGTTTTAAGGCTTTTATCGCAGCTGTTTTTGGTGGCATTGGTTCTATTCAAGGGGCTGTGATAGGGGGCATGCTATTAGGTCTTATTGAAATTATGGTTGTCGCTTTTTTCCCGGCTCTTTCCGGGTATCGCGATGCTTTTGCTTTTATTCTTCTGATCGTAATCCTCCTCATTAAGCCGACAGGTCTTATGGGGGAGAAGCTGGAGGACAAGATCTGATGGATAAAAAAAGAAGGAACTTCATTTTGAACGTATGCGCTATAGGATTATTAGCTCTTGCACTTTACTGGGCTCAGGGAAATCTTGACGGGTATAAAATTCAGGTTATTAACTTAGTAGCGGTAAATGCAATTCTTGCACTGAGTCTTAACCTGATTTATGGTTTTACAGGAATGTTTTCTCTTGGACATGCTGGTTTTATGGCTATAGGGGCGTATGTGTGTGCAATCCTCATTCTTTCTCCGGCTCAAAAACAAGCCTTGTGGATTTTAGAGCCTATCATATGGCCCTTTTCCGTAATACGCGCTCCTTTCCTTATAGCTGTTTTAGCAGGCGGTCTTATTGCCGCTTTCTTTGGGTTGCTCATTGCTCTTCCAGTTCTTCGTCTCGGTGGTGACTATCTAGGTATTGCGACACTTGGCTTTTCAGAAATTATTCGTGTTGTATTAACGAATATAACACCAGTTACGAATGGTGCTTTGGGCATTAAAGGCATTCCGTCATATGCGAATATTTGGTGGAATTATGGATGGTTACTCTTTGCGTTGTACTTTATAGTTAAATTTATGAACAGCAACTTTGGAAATGTGTTGAAGGCTATTCGAGATGACGAAATAGCTGCCAAAAACATGGGAATTAATACGTTCAAATATCGGGTTATTTCTTTCACGATAGGAGCTTTTTTCGCAGGTATTGGCGGTGCTCTCATGGGAAGCCTTATTACCACTATAGACCCTAAAATGTTTGTTTTTACCCTTACTTTTAATGTGTTGATGATCACTGTCGCCGGCGGCTTAGGTTCTATTACCGGCAGCGTTATCGGGAGTATTATTATTACTATTCTTCTTGAATGGCTTCGTTTTGTGGAGAACCCTCTTACAATTGGCTCTTTTGAAATACCCGGCATTCCCGGCATGCGTATGGTCATTTTCTCTCTGGCCCTTATTTTCATTATCCTCTTCAGACGCGAAGGAATAATGGGGATGAGGGAGTTTGGATGGGACACAATGATATCCCGTTTTTCCAAAAGGGGGGAAACTAAGTGAATCAGCAGCGTGAGGTAGCTCTTCAAACTCAGAATATCACTATCCGCTTTGGTGGCCTTGTTGCTGTCAATAATTTTAACATGTCTGTCCCTCAAGGAAGCATTGTGGGGCTGATTGGTCCCAATGGCGCGGGAAAAACCACAGTCTTTAATATCATTACAGGTTTTTATAAACCTAGCGAGGGGAAGGTCTTTTTTCATGGTAAAGACATAACAGGACTTCGACCTCATACAGTTTGTCAGAGTGGGATTGCAAGAACGTTTCAGAATATTAGATTATTTAATAATGAGACGGTATTGCAAAACGTTATGATTGGATGTCATGTACGCCAAAAAAGTAAGTGGTGGATGGCGCCTTTTCCTGTCCCCTCTCTTATCCATGAAGAACAAGAGATCCGTGAAAAATCTCAAAAGCTCTTAGAAGCTGTAGATTTAGCCGAACAGGCTGAGGAAATATCGAGTTCCCTACCTTACGGAGATCAACGGCGTCTTGAGATAGCTCGAGCTCTCGCTACAGAACCGCATTTCCTTTTGCTTGACGAGCCAGCTGCAGGAATGAATCCCCAGGAAACGCAAGATCTCATGACTTTTATACGACGTATCAGGGACGAATTCAATGTGACAATTCTTCTTATAGAACATGATATGAGGGTTGTTATGGGTATTTGCGAGTATATTTGGGTTTTAGATTATGGGAAGCTCATTGCAGAAGGCGACCCGGAGGCTATCCAGTCGAATCCTCGAGTGATAGAAGCATACCTCGGAGAGGAGTACGGAAAAAATGCTTAAGATAGAGGATCTTCACGTCTATTATGGTGGCATTCATGCAGTGAAAGGGATTAATTTGACTATTCCTAAAGGGCAGATAGTAACCCTTATCGGAGCTAACGGTGCTGGAAAGAGCAGTACTATCCGCAGCATTGCTGGTTTAGTGAAATCGGCAAAAGGAAATATTCTTTTCACCGACACAGCTGGAAAGGAAGATAACCTCCTCGGTAAAACGCCAGAGCAGATTGTTAAACGAGGCATTGCCATGAGTCCAGAAGGCCGCCGGATCCTCCCTCAACTCACAGTGGAGGAAAATCTTCTTTTGGGAGCGTACATTCGAAATGATAAAGATGGGATACGAGAGGATGTAGAACATGTTTACTCTCTTTTCCCTAGACTGAAAGAACGGGCCTGGCAAAAAGGCGGTACTCTTTCTGGCGGCGAGCAGCAAATGTTGGCTGTTGGACGGGCTCTTATGAGTCGCCCTGACCTTGTGATGATGGACGAGCCTTCTCTTGGGCTTGCCCCGATTTTGGTAAGGGAAGTTTTTGATATTATCAAGGAAATTAATGCTCAAGGGCGAACGGTTCTTCTTGTCGAGCAAAATGCGTACGCCGCGTTGAAAGTTGCCCATTATGCGTATATTCTGGAAGTGGGAAGTATTGTGCTGGAAGGAACAGGCGAAGAGTTACTGAAAGATCCCAAGGTTAAAGAGGCTTATTTGGGAGGGTAAGGAAGACTCAAAAACTTCTTTTTGTGAAGTCTCAGGGGACGGCGACTTGCCGTCCCCTTCGTTGTGTCATAATATGAGAGAGTTCTAGCTACTATATTTGGTTAAGGAGGCGGCACGTCCAAATGTCGGCCCTAAATGTTCCCAATATGCTCAGTCTCTTACGAGTGTTTCTTACTCCGTTAGTAGTGATTTTTCTAACCCTTAAAATAAGTACTCCGGTACTTGTTCTTGAAAAACTGGGAGTTCAGGTTAATTATGGAGATCTTATCGCTGGTTTTGTTTTTATACTTGCAGCTATTACTGATACAGCAGATGGATACATAGCGCGAAAGAAGGGGATTGTTACAAATTTAGGAAAATTTATCGACCCTCTTGCCGATAAGATTTTGGTTGTGGCAGCGCTTATTTCGTTGGTGGAGCTTCAACGGCTTCCTGCGTGGATTGTAGTGGTCATTATTTCCAGAGATTTTATAGTCACTGGCATTCGTTTGGTAGCTGCTGTGGAAGGAATTGTAATAGCGGCTTCTAAAATGGGGAAAATCAAGACGGTGAGCCAGATTATAGCTATAACCCTTCTCATCTTTAATTTCCCAGGAGGGCTGTGGGCCATGTGGATTGCTATGATTCTTACTGTATGGTCTGGCATGGAGTACCTTATCAAAGGTAAGGATATCCTTTTTGATGCATCTTAATCCCAATAAAGGTGGCGTTTGGGTATGAAAACACAAATAATGCAATGGGTGGATGACCAGAAAGACGAGATAGTACAAAGCGTAGCTGCTCTGGTACATTATCCTTCAGTTTCTCCTCACGAAGGAGGGACTGGGGAGGTAAAAAAAGCTCAATATATAGCCCAGCTCGTCGAAAAACTAGGTTTGCCTCAGGCGGAATGGCATAATGCTCCCGATGAAAAAGCTCCTGAAGGATACCGTCCCAATTTGATTGTTAGGCTCCCTGGCGCAACTTCAAAACGCTTATGGATTATTTCTCACATGGATGTGGTTCCAGAAGGAGATTTGGCGTTGTGGCATACAGATCCCTTCACGGCTGTAGTAAAAGATGGCCGGGTTTATGGTCGGGGCAGTAATGATAATGGGCAGGAACTTATAGCAAGCCTTTACGCTGCATCTCTTCTGACCAAACGAGGTATCCAGCCAAAGTATGAAGTTTGCCTTTGTTTTGTTGCGGATGAGGAAGTTGGCAGTGTATATGGGATTCAACATTTGATTCAAGAAGGCATTTTTCAAAAGGGTGATTGTATTGTTGTCCCCGATGGGGGTAATGATAAAGGGGATTTTATAGAGGTTGCAGAGAAGAGTATTTTATGGCTAGAGTTTTCTGTTGAAGGAGAGCAGGTTCATGCCAGTTGTCCTGATTTGGGGCTCAATGCATGTCGGATTGCCAACGTATTTGCTGTAGAATTAGATCGAGCTCTTCATGGGGCCTTCCCTGATAAGGATAGCCTTTTTAATCCTTCAGTCTCTACCTTTGAACCTACACGGCGCAATAGTAATGTAGGGAATGTAAACACTATCCCAGGGAAGGAAACTTTCTGCTTTGACTGCCGTATATTACCATCTGTGAATGTAGATGCTGTTCTGAATGTTGTGTCTCAGGTCAAAAACCAGGTTGAGCGGGCGGAAGGTGGCAGTATCTCTTTTTCAATTCTACAACGTACTGATTCTACGTTACCTACCCCCTCAGATGCTCCAGTGGTACGTTTGCTAGAGTCTTCTTTACGTGAAGTATATGGTTTTGAACCAGTGATTGGTGGTGTTGGCGGCGGTACGTGCGCTGCTTTTTTCAGAAAGGAAGGTATCCCGGCTGTAGTGTGGGCGCATGAAGCAGATGTAGCTCATATGCCTAATGAATATTGCGAGATAGAACACTTGCTCAACGAGACGAAAGTTTTTGCTCTTATGATGGTGGGAATGGAATAGAAAAAACAGGGCGGGATCTGGAAGATCACCGCCCTGTTTTGCATCAGCGAAAATACTTTTGACCCATCCCTTCTTTTAAGCATATAATACTTTTTCGTGGAACAACGACCACTTTTTTAGCAGAGGTGAAATATATGTTCAATGGCCTTAAGCGCGCTCTTGGGCTTGACCCTAACGAACGCGCGTTGAAGCGGTATCGCCAGATCGTCGGCGAAATCAACGGTCTGGAACCGGAAATGATGGCCAGGAAAGACGTGGAGTTACAGTCTCTGGTTTCTGATTTCAGACAGCGAATAGCATCAGGAGAAAGCCCTGATGACCTTTTAGTTGAAGTTTTTGCCCTCGTTAGAGAGGTATCCCGCCGAACCTTGGGACTTCGCCATTTTGATGTTCAGCTTATGGGCGGAGTTGCTCTTCATGAAGGGAAAATTACAGAAATGAAGACGGGGGAAGGCAAAACGCTGGTAGCGACCTTAGCGGTTGTTCTTAATGCGCTATCAGGTAAGGGCGTGCATGTTGTGACTGTGAACGATTACTTGGCACAACGTGACGCTGAGTGGATGGGGCCTATTTATAAATTCCTGGGCCTTTCTGTTGGGGTTATATATGCATATATGGATCAGGAAGAACGTAAAAAAGCATATCTTGCTGATATAGCCTATGGAACGAACAGCGAATTTGGTTTCGATTATTTGCGAGACAATATGGCTGTCTCTCGTGAGCAACTTGTTCAGAGAGGCCATTACTACTGCATCGTCGACGAAGTGGACTCTATTCTTATAGATGAAGCTCGTACTCCTCTCATTATTTCTGGCCCTTCTGAAGACAACGTGGAAATGTATGCTACAGCGGATCAGATTGCTCGTCAGCTTCGAGAGGGCAAGGATTTTGAGAAAGATGAGAAGGAGCGGAACGTATCGATTACCGAAGAAGGAATAGCTCGGTGCGAACACCTTCTGAAAATGCCGGGGCTTTTCTCTGATGCTGCTCGCTCCGATTTGGCCCATCGTATAGTTCAGGCTATAAAGGCCCATGTTCTCTTCCAAAAGGACGTGCATTACGTTGTTAAAGATGGAGAGATCGTTATAGTAGACGAATTTACCGGTCGTCTTATGGTTGGCCGACGCTATTCCGATGGTCTTCATCAGGCTATAGAAGCGAAAGAAAAGGTGAAAGTTGGCAGAGAGAGCCAGACGTTAGCTACTATCACTCTTCAGAATTATTTCCGTATGTATCGAAAACTGGCAGGCATGACTGGTACGGCAGTAACGGAATCGGAAGAATTCAAAGAAATTTATGGTCTTGAAGTCATCGTTGTTCCTACAAATAAACCCATGATTCGAGAAGATCTTGCCGATGTAATTTACCGTACGACAGTTGAGAAGTTCCATGCGGTAGCAGATGAAGTTGCTGAGACATATGCAACAGGAGAGCCTGTCCTTGTAGGAACCACGTCTATTGATAATTCTGAGCGTGTCAGCAAACTACTCAAGGCGAGGAAAATACCTCATCAAGTTTTGAACGCAAAATATCATGAAAAAGAAGCTCAGATAGTAGCTCAGGCAGGCCGTTTGGGATCTGTTACTGTAGCTACCAATATGGCAGGACGAGGAACAGACATAGTGCTCGGGGGTAACCCGGAGTTTTTGGCAAAAGAGGCACTTAGAAGAGAAGAAAAGGACGAAATGAATAATCCGGAGCGTTATAAGGAACTGCTGGAAGAGTTCCGAGAGCAATGTTCCAAAGAGAGAGAGGAAGTGTTAACGTACGGAGGGCTGAAAATTATTGGAACAGAGCGGCATGAATCTCGTCGAATTGATAATCAGCTTCGTGGCCGATCTGGAAGACAGGGGGATCCTGGATCAAGCCGTTTCTATCTTTCATTGGAAGACGATCTTTTAAGACTTTTCGGATCAGATCGTATCCAGGGGCTTATGGAGAAGTTAGGCATGGAGGAAGGGGAAGCCATAGAACACAACCTTCTCACCAAAGCTATAGAATCAGCCCAGAAAAAAGTAGAGGAGATGCACTTTGATATTCGAAGACAGCTTTTAGCTTACGATAATGTCATGAACCAGCAACGCGAAGCTGTCTATAATGAGCGACGCCTGATTTTGGAAGATGAAAATATTATTGAGCATACATGGGAGGTCATCTCTGGTGTTGTGGATGACGTTCTTGACCATTATTTCCCTGAGGAGGGGGAAGCGGAACCTCAGAGAGCGGCATCTAAACTTCGTTCTCTCTTTGGAGCCGGGCTCGATATATTCCTTGAGGGAGTAGACAGTCGTCGGCTTTTGCCTGAAGCTGTGGAAAAGCTTAAAAAAGAAATCGGGAAACGTTTCCATGAAAAAATGGAGACGTTGGGAACAGCTATTGCTGATGAACTCATGCGCTTTGTTGTTCTCCATACTCTTGATACGAGTTGGAAGGATCATCTTTTGGCCATGGACGAGCTTCGACGAGGGATAGGTCTGCGGGCTATTGGGCAAAAAGATCCCCTTCTCGAATATCAGTTCGAGTCGTATAACCTTTTCCAGGCCATGATGGAGAGAGTTCGCGAATCTGTTGCGGAGCTGGCCTTCCGAGTGACAGTTGTGTCACAAGATGTTCGTAGAGCTTCAGATCGTCAGGGAGTGAGAGAAAGCCGGGATTTTGCTTTGCCTTTTGCTTCCGGTGAAGATGTTCACTCAGAGCGTTTTGGAGATGAAAAACCACAGCCAATAAGGAAGGGGCCTAAAGTAGGTCGAAACGATCCCTGCCCTTGTGGGAGTGGCAAGAAGTATAAACATTGTTGTGGTAAAAACGCTTAAAAACGAGGAGGTAAAAATATGGGCCTACGTTTTCGTAAAATAGCCCTTTGTGTTGTCATCTCCTGTTTGCTTTTTGGTGGAACAAGCGAAGTGAGAGTGGCGCATGCTGCGCAAGATTTTGATATCCAACGGATGATACAGGAAGCGCCGGGTTTTTCCCTATACGGGAATGCCTCCGGCATTGTTTGGCTGAAAGATCACCAGTACGCTCTTTTAGCTGATGGAAGTATGGAAAGTACTGTTACTTGGGTCATCTTGGCCCGAAGTTCTGTTGATCCGCGATGGTTGAATTGGGCTATTCCTGTCCCTGAAGGTGGAAACGTGGATGTTATAGCAGCAGATATATATGATCCAGGTACTGGCCTGAAAGAATTAGAAGCCGATACTTCTTTTTTAGAAGTTGGCGAGAATAAGATATGCCAGGTGCAATTCCCTGTGCGAGATGAAATGATTCTTGCCCTTTCTTATAAAGTCCTTTCCCCAGGGAAAGTGGGTGTGGATGGGTATATTAAGACAGGGCTGGATTTGCCTCAGTGGGAACAGCGTATCTCTGTGGATGTTCCGTCGGGGGCCAACTTGGCGTGGATATCAAGTGAAGGGATAGAGCCGTCGGTGGAAAAAGTAGGAGGGCGAGATCAGTATAAATGGTTAGTGGTCAACCATCCCACATGGTCTGGACGCTCGCTCCTGAGCTCTTTTGAACCCTTTATAGCTTTTAGTTTGCAACAAGGGAGGGATTCCTTCTATCGTCTGCTCAAGGCAATGGAAGGTGTTTCTACCCCAAATGCGCCAGAAGCTGTTTCCACGTCAGCAAAAAATGCAAATAAAGTAAAGGCTGGGAATGAAATTATACGATATGTAAAAAATATTCCTTCCTTCCCAGTGTCTGTCCCTGCTCAGGCATTGAGATCTTCTATCCCTGCTGAAGGTCCATGGTCTGATTGGGAAAAAACAATAGTACTGTCTCGGTGGCTTCCTTTAGCGGGATGGCAGACGCGAATTAAGTGGGTTACGGCTACGGAAATAGCCGGTGATACCCCTGTAACTAAAGGCCTTCTGCTGAAGCCTGTTATAGAAGCTTCGTACCCTGGGGCAGGAGTATTCTTTTTCGATTTGCAGCAAGGTATTTCTCTTGGAGAAACTCCCCCGGCTCTTTGGGGGAATCGGGTGTATGGACTTGTAGATCAAGAAATAAAAACAGATGTTATACAGGGCGGCGGAGCTGCTGATCATCGCCTTTCTCTTCGATGGAATATGACTCTGAATGAGTCGGGAGTTCTTTCGGGGAAAGTCTCCTTTTTTGTCAGGAATGGATGGACGGGACTTTTCTTTGGCGGGGATATTCCTGACGGTCCGAAAGCTGCAGATGTATTATCCGCCTGTACAGGTGTTCCTTTTGACGGGAAGAAAGCGGAGATCCGTCAATTGAAATATGGGTATGAAATCTCCTTCCCTATAGAGATATTAGGAGCCATTACTGGAGCTACAGGACAGCAGATGCTGGTAAAATTGCCCTCTTTTTTCCCTATGTGTCTCAAAGAAATAGGTGGAGTTCGTCCTCCCTATTCGCTGAGATTCCCTTTTGCTGTGGAAATGGAGTACGATCTTCGCATTCCCTCCACTATGGACGTGGTGATGTTGCCTGGAACAGCGAGTAGGGATATGGGAAAGGTGAAGTATTATGAAAAAATAGACTATCGACAGAGAAAAAATCTTATTAGCGGTAGCGCGAAGGTTGTTGTGTCTGTGGATCGTATTGATGAGTCCATAGCGTCGGCTTTGAATGAATCTGTTCGTCGGTTCGCCGACTTTAACGCAAAAACACTGCCTCTGCGTGCCAAGTAAAGATCTTGGAGGTGTACAAATGGCCGATGTGTTACAGACCCTTCGCGGTCTTTTGGATAATGCAGTTCAGTCAGCTGCGGAGGAACGGGGAATACCAACAGAAGAATTACCGGAGTATGTTATCGAAAAGCCTAAAAAAGCAGAACATGGCGACTGGGCTACAAATATTGCCATGCAACTTGCCAGGGTGTTCAAGGAAAAACCCAGAAAATTGGCAGAAGATTTGGTGGCCCGCCTTGCCGATTGTGATTATTTTACGTCTGTGGAGATAGCAGGGCCAGGATTTATCAATTTCCGCCTTTCCCAGAAATGGATGGGGGAAGCCGTGCGGACTATTATAGAAGAAGGCGATGAATATGGCCGTTCCAATCTTGGAGGGGGAGAAAAAGTACAGATAGAGTTCGTAAGTGCAAACCCTACCGGACCTCTTCATGTTGGTCATGGCCGTGGGGCGGCTGTTGGTGACATTATTGCCAGAATTATGGGCTTTGCTGGCTGGGAAGTAGAAAAAGAATACTATATTAACGATGCAGGGCTTCAAATGCAGATATTGGGGCGTTCCGCCCAATCCCGATATTTTGAGCTTTTAGGCCAGGGGGAGATGGCGCCTTTCCCAGAGGATGCCTATAAAGGTGATTATATATACGATATCGCTCAAGAGATTATCGACAGGGAAGGCGATGTCTTTCTTAAAAAACCTTTGGAGGAAAGCCTGCCCTTCTTCCAGCGTTACGCAGCAGGCCGAATTTTAGAGGGAATAAAAAAAGATCTCTCTGATTTCGGGGTTCGTTTTAATGTCTGGTTCTCCGAAAAGAGTCTTTACGAACGAGATCTTGTGCCTCAAGCAATGGAAACCCTTAAAGCACGGGGCTATGCTTACGAAGAAGACGGAGCTCTCTGGTTTAAGGCAACGGCTTTTGGCGACGAAAAGGATCGTGTCCTTATCCGTACCAACGGTGTCCCTACATATTTTGCGTCTGATATTACATATCATATGGAGAAATTTAGTCGGGGATTCCAAAGAGTCATCGATATTTGGGGTGCAGACCATCATGGCTATGTGCCCCGTATGAAAGCGGGCATAGAAGCTCTTGGAAAAGAGCGAGACAGCCTTGAAATAGTGCTCATTCAGTTTGTGAACCTCCTTCGAAGCGGAGAGCAAGTTGCCATGTCCACCCGCTCGGGGCAATTCGTTACTCTACGGGACGTGATGGATGAAGTAGGGGTCGATGCAACTCGATATTTCTTTGTAATGCGACGAAGTGATAGCCATCTCGACTTTGATTTGGAGTTAGCCAAACAGTCTTCTAATGAAAATCCAGTATATTATGTGCAGTATGCTCATGCCAGAATCTGTAGCGTCTTGAAAGAAGCTGAAACTCGTGGGATAGCTATCCCTGGAATGGAAGCCCTGGATCCGTCACTTCTCCTTGCTGAAGAGGAGAAAAAGTTGGTGAACAGGCTCTCTCTTTTCCCTCAGGAAGTGGAGAAAGCCGCTTTGGAGCGGGCTCCCTATCTTATTGTTAATTATGCTTACGACTTGGCTGGAGATTTTCACTCTTTTTATAATGCCAATCGTATACTTGGAGAACGTTTACCAGTAATGAATATGAGGCTCCTACTCGTTCAAGCCTCAAAGACAGTTTTGTCTCGATCTCTCTCTCTCTTGGGTGTGCGGGCTCCTGAAAGGATGTAGTGCGGTATGCCTCGGCTTCGGTGGGTCTTCCTTGCAGTAATGCTGGGGCTTATTGTGGCCATTATGGGGACAGCATATGTCTTCGAGTTTCGAGAGATACATCGACTATCCGAGATGGTGGACTCTCGTATGGTTCGCTTAACGTCTCTCTCCCGCAAACTTCAAGAATATCAGGAGAAGATAGACTTTTACAAAACACCGGAAGGATTGGCCCATCTCGCAAGAGATCAATATAATCTTGTTTTTCCGGGGGAACGCATCTATCGTATTGTTGTAACGTCGGACGATGTCTTGCCGCAAAAACAACAGTAGCGTATAATACTCGAATGTTTCCCTGTCTCTTTCGTAGAAAAGAGACCATAATGTCCAAAGGGAGGAGGTGAAGAACGTGCGACCCTACGAAATGATGGTTCTAGTAAGTTCTGAACTGGAAGATCCAAAGGAAGAGATCGGTAAGATCGAGGAGGTCGTGCGGAGCCTTGGTGGAGAGCACTCTAAAACCGATATATGGGGGAAGAGAAAGCTGGCTTATCCTATCGATAAGCACACCGAAGGTTTTTACGCAGTGATGACATTTAAGCTCGATTCTGATGAGATTGAAGAGCTTGAACGTCTTATGAGTTTACGGCCTAATGTATATCGGCAGATGATCGTCCGTCTTGACGAAGAGTAAGGAGGAGATCTTTTGGCCAGAGGATTTAATAAAGTCATTCTCATGGGGAACCTGGCGAGAGACCCTGAAATACGATATACGGCATCAAAGCAAGCAGTAGCCAGGTTGACAGTAGCTGTAGGACGCCAGTGGAAAGGGCGAAACGGAGAATTGCAGAATCAGACAGATTTTATTCCCATTGTCGTGTGGGGGAATCAGGCTGAAAATTGCGAGAGATATCTCCGGAAGGGGCGTCCGGTCCTCGTCGAAGGGCGGATGCAGGTCCGAAGCTACGAAGATAAATCGGGAGAGCGTCGTTGGATCACGGAAGTGATAGCTTCGTCGGTAACTTTCCTGGGCAGCGCCTCGCGAGATGATGAAGATGTGAAAGAAAGCCCCTACAGCGGAGGCAGCGATGATTTTGGCAGCATCCGGGATAAGGGGTTCGATGGTGAGGAATTTCCTCTGGATATCTCCGAAATGGGAGATTCTGAAGCTGGAGAAGAAGCAGACATTCCTTTTTAGGGAGGAGGTACATTCATGGCTGAGAATAATGGCCCCTCAAGAGGACAGAGAGGGGGCGGCGCCCCTAGACGGGGTGGCAAGAGACGGCCTAAAGTTTGTTTTTACTGTGTCGATAAACTCGACAACGTAGATTATAAAGATATAGAGCGTTTACGGAAATATGTAAGCGAGCGAGGTAAAATTATGCCTAGACGGGTAACGGGGAATTGCGCCAAACATCAGCGCCAGCTGACAAGGGCTATAAAGAGAGCTCGTTATATGGCGCTTCTGCCTTACTCTGTAGAATAGGCTCTAGCTGTTGAAATAGGTATGTATGAGTACAGGGGGAGTGGCTACGGCTTCTCCCCCTGTTTTTTCGGCACAACCTGTGCAGGAAAGGATGTTCACATGTGACGCCAACGAGAAGTCTTGTCGAATCTTCTCTCCTCGTGGGACTGGCGGTAGTTCTTTTTTTAGCGGCTCAGTTTTTACCAGTTGTAGGTATTGCTTTTTCCTTTCTCTGCCCAGCACCTCTAGTTGTTATGGGGTTGCGGCATGATCTGAAGAAGTCTATTCTCGGAGCAGGTGTAGCGGCAGTTTTAATAATGTTTTTTATGGGCCCTATAGGAGCGCTCTTTTTTATTTTAGGTTTTGGAATATTAGGAATCGGTTTAGGATATTTGTCGAAGAGATTGGATCACGGAGTGGAGATACTTCTATATGGAATCCTTATCTCTCTTGGCAGTAAACTGGTGCTTATGGTTGTGGCGAGTAAGGTTATGGGTATGAACCCCTTTTCTATCGACCCTGTAGAGATAGAAAACACCATGAATAAGGTTTTTGAATTTTATGCTGGGAAAGGATTATCTCCTGAGACCATAGAATCTATGAAACAACAAATGATGGTAACATTGAAAATGTTGCCCATGGTGTTCCCCGCCATACTGACTTTAGCTGCTTCTGTCGATTGCTACTTAAGCTATGTTATTAGTCGAGCTGTGATCCACCGCATCGGCAGCGGTACGTTACCATCTCTTCCTTCTTTTGATCAGTGGCGGTTCCCTAAAAGTATATTCTGGGCTTTTGTAGTCTCCATTGTGTTCTCTTTAGTTGGAATACAGCTTGGACAATCGAGTCTCGTTTTTCGAGTGGGAATGAACCTTAAACTTCTTGTCAACATGCTTTTCTTGCTCCAGGGCCTATCTGTTATCTGGTATTATCTTTCTTTGAGAGGTGTAGGGAAAGTTCTTCGATGGATTGTTATAATATTTGTGATGTTCATCCCTTTCCTTTCCACAGTTGCTTTGGGTATAGGGATAGGGGATATGTGGTTTGATTTCAGGTCACGAATCAGGAGGGAGTAGCAATGAAAGTAATCCTAAAACAGGATATAGCGAAATTAGGAAATAAAGGAGATCTTATAGAGGTATCTGACGGATATAGCCGAAACTACTTGATCCCACGAGGTTTGGCGGAAGAAGCGACCCCTTCGAGGCTGAGCGAATGGAAGCAAGATATGAAGGCTCGGGAAAAGAAAGAAGAGAAGATGCTGGCGGAGGCTCAGGAGATGAGTCGTCACTTGCAGGGGAAACAGGTAGTAGTTAAAGCGAGTGCAGGTGAGTCAGGAAAGCTTTTTGGGAGCGTTACAAATGCTCATGTAGAAGAGGCACTAAAAAAACAACTAAAGGTTTCTATCGATAAAAAAGATATAAAGCTTGATGAAACCATTCGGAATACGGGGGAATATTCTTTCACGGTTAAGCTCTATCAAGGAGTGGAAGCTCGAATGACCGTAAAAGTTGAGGCGGAATAGCGGTGGCAGAAAACATATATGATCGAGTACCCCCTACAAGTCTCGATGCGGAGCGTGCTGTTTTAGGAGCTTGTCTCGTAGACAGGGAAGCATTGAACCAGGTTATGGAGGTCTTGGTCCCTAACGATTTTTATGATCTTGTGCACCGATTGGCGTTTGAGGTTATCTGCGATATGGCTCAGCGTGGCAAACCGGTTGACCCCCTTACCTTTCTCGAAGAAGTTGCCAAACGGGAGTTCGATAAAAAAATAGGGGGACAACCCTTTATCGCTGGATTGGTAGATGGCGTCACCACTACTGCAAATGCTGAATATTATGCTCTTATCGTTAAAGATAAATCTATTCACCGTCGGCTCATTTCTGCAGGGAATAAAATAGTTCGGCTAGGCTATTCTGAAGAGCTGGAAATTGATGAGATTCTGGAAGAGGCGGAGAAATCTGTCTTTGAAATAGCTCAGAACAGGAACAGAACAAATTTCAGGGCTGTTTCAGATGTTCTGGGCAAGACCTTCCAAATGATAGAGGAACAGTATCGGAAGTCAGACCAGGATGTAACAGGGTACAGCACTGGCTTTTATCAATTCGATCGAATGGTTGGAGGGCTCCAGCCAGGGAGCCTCAATATTCTTGCAGCCCGTCCTTCTATGGGAAAAACAGCTCTTGCTCTGAATATGGCTCAACATGGAGGCGTGGAGCAAAAAACCCCCATTTTGATCTTTAGCTTGGAAATGAGTGCAGAGCAGTTGGTGCAGCGAATGCTAGGTTCTGAGGCTAAAGTGAATATCCACGATATACGAAACGGATCTTTTTCAGATGGCGATTGGGAAAAATTGGCAGATGCTGCCGGGCGTCTGACCCAGGCTCCCATCTTTATAGACGATAGTTCCATGCTGTCTACTTTAGAGTTTAGAGCACGGGCACGACGATTTAAAGCTCGTTTTGAGAACGTGGGGCTTATAGTAGTGGACTACTTGCAGCTTATGAGCTTTTCCCGGCGTATTGACAGTAAACAGCAGGAGGTAGCTGAAATATCCAGAGCTCTGAAGGGTGTAGCTCGAGAGCTGGAGGTACCTGTTCTAGCCCTTTCACAGCTTTCGAGAGCTGTGGAGCAGCGAACAGATAAAATGCCTCAACTATCAGACCTTCGAGATAGTGGAGCCATTGAGCAGGATGCGGACCTGGTTCTTCTCCTTTATAGGCCGGGGTATTATGATAGCGCTGGTTCACCGGAAGAGGAGGATAATCGGGCCACTGTACGTATCGCTAAGCATCGTAATGGGCCTACTGGAGATGTGGACTTAGTATTCCTGAAGGAATATACACGATTTGTTAATGCAGAGCGAACCTTTATTTAGAGTTATTGTGTTATGTCTGATTTGTGGAGGAGCAGCGGAATGGCAGGTATGATGAATTTCCTTCGCAACGAAGCACTGTTACGTGGCGGGAAAAATGAAGAAAAGCCTCGTGGAGGAGAAAAGAAATTTTGTGAATTGCCTGTAGACCTTATTCGGCCTAACCCTATGCAACCTCGTCTGTATTTCGATGAGAACGAGCTTAACGAACTGGCATCGTCTATAGCTGAACTTGGTGTGATCCAGCCGATTGTTGTATGTGAAGTGGATAAGGGATATGAACTTATAGTTGGAGAGCGTCGTCTGAGGGCTGCCAAAAAAGTGGGGCTCTCTACAATTCCAGCTATAGTAACTCAGATTACTCCCACTGACCAGCAGGTCTTGGCTCTCGTTGAAAATGTCCATAGAAGCAATCTTTCCGCTATAGAAGAAGCCCAGTGCCTTCGAAATATTTTAGATCGCACAGGATGGAACCAATCTGTACTTGCTTCCAGACTTGGTTGTTCCCAGTCATCTATAGCGAACAAACTTCGTCTTCTTAAACTTGATGAAGGCGTGCAGAATATGATTATGTTTGGGAAGATTGGAGAACGGCAGGCTCGATCCCTTGTAGGGTTGGCTTCTGAACAGCAGGTGCTTCTTGCACAACAGATTGCAGAAGAGAAGCTCAATGCGAAAGAAGCGGAAGCGTTAGTTCGCAACAAAAAACAGGCTCTTCGCCCAAAAGATCATGAATCTGTTTCTCGAAAGAGTCGAAGCAAAGGACTTTCCTTTACAGGCCCAGAAGGTCCTACAGGGGAGCTTTTGAAGGATCTGGCTGTTCTTGTGGAAAGCAATAGGCGCAAAGGGATCCCTGTCATCTGGAAAGTTAAAGAACTTGCTCAAAGAGAGCTTATAGTTGAAATTACAGTAGACCTCAAAGGACATATAGTCCCAGAAAAAGACAAGGTACATGAACATGGGCTCCCTGAGTAACGGATTTATAGAATATAACAAGAACAAGCCCTCGTTCAAAACAGAGGGCTTGTCTTTTTGTTGTTTTTTAATTCTTCTCGTAGTACCCAATATGGTTTTTTCGGGAGAGTTCTGGTATCAGACCCTTCATCCTATGAAGTGGGTCGTAACTCTTGTTCCTCTCTGCATAATGCTTTTCTTTGCTTTTATAAAGAGCTTTGCCGAGAGGGCAAGAGGTTTCTTATGGGATTCTTTTTCTCTTATTGCGACATTTTTTCTTATATTTTTGTCCCTCCAGCCCCTTTGGATCCCTATCTCTTCGTGGTCTACATACCTTCTTGCCTGGTTTTCCTTTGCCGCCCTATGGCTTCTTTATATCATAACGTTTAACATTTTTAATGAGACGTGGCTTCCGTGGATTTTTTTAAGCAGCGGCTTGGCAGGGGCCGTAAGTGTTTTTTTTGCAGAACTTCAAATTCACTCGTTACATAAACCCTTCTTTTTTATTCTTCAAACCCCAGGACATTACATAGCCAATACAGGACAACAAAACATGCTTGCCCTCTGGTTGGCTATTTGCTCATTGAATCTCATGTTCCTTTTTCTCTACGTACCGGCTTTTTCAAAGAAGGGATGGGATTTACCACGAGACGGCATTCTAATCCTTCTTTTGGCTGTAACAGAGTGGGGGCTGTGGAACACTACTAGCCGTTCCGCTATCTTCGGAATCATATCGGGATTGTTGTTTATGGCCATAGGGGTGTGGTGTTCTGGAAATAAGGATATAAAACGAAGGGCGTTATGTATTATTTTGATTTTCTTCGCTATTATGACAGCCACTGTGGAATTAAATGAAGGGCGCATTGGAACATTAAAAGATAAATTTAGAGATATAGTTGAAAACCCCACATCTGTGGGGCAAAGAGACAGCATTTGGCTTACATCGTGGTATATGTTTCGTCAACATCCCTTTCGCGGTGTAGGGTTGGGACATTATAAATGGAACTATCTTAAAGCGCAGGGGGCGATGCTAGAAGAGCATCCAGAGAAGAAATGGCAGTATACATATTGGGCTCACAATGAATTTCTTCAATGGTTATGTGAAACAGGAGTTGTGGGAGGTGCTCTTCTTTTTACCGTCGTTTGTTGGTGGTTTTGTCACTTTGTTTCTGTGCTTTATAAAAAGGCTCCCCTTTCCTTAGAAGCATTATGGGGATCGTCCCTTGTGGTTCTTTTTGGAGGGACTGCTTTGTGGACCCGTCCCTTTCATCGTATTGAGGATGCTGTCTGGCTGGCTGTGGCTTTAGGAGTTGCGAACAGAGATATTCTACAGGAAGAATTTTGTGTTCGTTTTTCTCTGGAGAAAAACCGCTTTATTATGGCCTTGTTCAGTGGAGTGGCTGTAGGCGGTCTTATCTTTTTGGGGCATGGACTTTATAGTGATAGATTAATAGCAAAGGCTTTTGAAGAAAAAAACATGGCTCTTCAGATGGATTGCCTGAATAGAGCCTCCCAATCTCTTATGGTTCGTTCCCTGGCTCAAAAAGAGCTTGCCCATCTTCTCCTTGCCTGCGGTGAAGGAGGGCGAGATCCGGAACTTCTTGCCGAAGGACTCAATAGGATGTATGCCCTCTTTCAAAAGGAACCTCATGTAAAGGAATTTCGGGTTCTTTTGGATTGGGGTATAAAGCTGGGGAAAAAAGATCTAGTATTTGAATTGTCTCGCTATCTTCACCCGTCAGTTCGGGGCACGGTGCCGTAGGTGGCGCCGTGTCTCGAACTGTGAGGTTCTTCTTAGGGAATATAGAGAAGTTCCCTATATGTAGGATATGGCCATACGCTGCCGGCCGTTATGGATTCCGCCGCATCGCACATCCCTCTGATAGCAGCATCTAGAGGAAGCCCCTCTTCTGTCAGCACTTTAGCTTGTTCTTCAAGAGGCATGGAAAGAATTTTTTGCCTTAAATTATCTAAGTGCTCTACTGCCGTATGAAGGCCTGTTTTGAGAGTGCCCAAACGCCGAATGAATTTTTTCCATGGCTCGTCAGCATTATCCATAAGACTTGGATCGATAGCGCTGAAAGCTTGGCTTTCTAATACGAGTTGCTTTGAAAGGGCGGGTAAAACCCCCTCCCAAACCATAGAGTGTAAAATACCCATCTCGATCTCTACTGTTTTTACATATTGCTCCAGCCGAATTTCGTAATAGGCGGTAATTTCACGATCGTTCATAATATGAAGATCTGAGAGAAGCTGGCGATGCTCAGGGACCAAGTAAAGAGCGAGGGCCTCTTGAGTGTTATGAGCTATAATGAGTCCTCTCTTACGAGCTTCCTCATACCATTCCTGGCTATAGGCGTTCCCTTCAAATCGAATATTACGGCTTTCCCGAGCCGCATACCGCACTGCTTCCAGAGCTGCATCTATCACATCACCATTGCCAATTCTCGACTCGATCATAGAGCAGATTTGGTCGAGCCCCCAAGCCCAGATGGCCAAAATCATCGTAAGAGGCCCTGCTATAGATTGGGAGGCGCCAGGTGCTCGAAATTCAAATTTATTCCCTGTGAAAGCAAGGGGAGCCGTTCTGTTGCGGTCAGTGTTGTCTGTTGTAATTTCAGGCAGACGGCTGAGTCCCAAATCGATAAGTCCCTTGCTGGGGAAAGCATCTGGCAAGCCCTGTTCGATGCGGTCCAAAATCATAGAAAGGGTATCGCCCAGATAGGCGCTTATAATTGCAGGTGGCGCTTCGTTTCCCCCAAGGCGATGCATGTTCCCGGGAGAAGCGATAGAGGCTCGCAACAGGCCACTGTATCGTGATAATCCGAGAAGAAAGGCCGAAAGAAATGTAAGAAATTGAATGTTTCTTCTCTGATTAGACGATGGCTTCAGGATGTTTTTCCCATCACTATCCTGAATGGAGAAATTTATATGTTTTCCACTCCCGTTCAGTCCGGCGAAGGGTTTTTCGTGGAGCAGAAGCATGAGATCATGGCGGCGGGCCATCTTTCTTAATGTTTCCATAATAAGCTGATTTTGATCGCACGACAAATTTGCTTCCGCATGTTGAGGTGCAAATTCGAACTGGCAGGGGGCAGCTTCGTTATGGCGGGTAGTAATAACGACACCGAGACGATACAGGTCTCTCTCCACGTCTTCCATATAAGAGAGAACTCGAGGAGGAATAGCTCCCAGATAGTGATCCTCCATCTGTTGCCCTTTGGGAGGTTGGCAGCCTATAATTGTTCGACCGCAGAATTGGAGGTCAGGACGTTTTCTTGCCCCTGCTCCGTCAATAAGAAAAAATTCTTGCTCAGCCCCTACAGTTACCTTGGCCCATTTAAGTCCCCGATTCCCGAAAAGCTTAAGGAGGCGCAACGCTCTGGTTTCCACAGCGTCCAATGCTTTCATCATGGGAGTTTTCAAATCTAATGGCGTACCGTCGTAGGATATAAATACTGACGGAATACAAAGGGTACCACCTTTTTTACTTGTTACAATGAAGGCCGGGCTTGTAGGGTCCCAGGCGCTGTACCCTCTGGCCTCGAAGGTAGAACGAATTCCTCCTGATGGGAAAGAAGACGCGTCAGGCTCGCTTTGTACAAGTTCCTTTCCCTTAAAAGACTCCATGGGAAGCCCATTTTCGTCCGCAACCAAAAAGGCGGTATGTTTTTCTGCCGTCAATTCTGTACGGGGATGGAACCAGTGCGTGTAGTGTGTAGCGCCTTTAGATAATGCCCATTCTTTCATGGCGGCAGCGACCATATCGGCAATGCTTGAATCTAATTTTTGTCCCCCTTCAATGGAAGCGATAAGGGCGTCGTAGACATCCCGGGGGAGGCGTTCTCTCATAGCTCGTCGATCAAATACATACATTCCAAAAATATCCCGTGGCTTATCGTATGTCATGTCCTTTCCTCCTTAAGAAACAAAAACATGTCCGGATAGAAAAAATAATGGAGAGGTTATAGCACTTTATGGGAGTGGTCGTCAATAGTTTTTATAAAATTAATGTTTAGAATGCAGATATAGTTGCTAAAAAGATCTTAAAATAGTTTTTTTGCATATATATTGTCGGTCAGAAGCAGTTTTTATGGGGTTTTCTTTGAATGGAGTCGTAAAAAAGAGGGGTAGGATCCTTTCATTCTATATACTTCATTTTTTCGGGAGAGAAGAAACTTTTGGTGTAAAATCAAACAATATATATTTCGTTTTTTGGAAGAATGAAAGGAGATGGAGATGCAATGTTTCTGAAGAAGGAATTCACCTTCGATGCAGCTCATAACTTGGTTCACTATAAAGGGAAGTGCGAGAAGCTCCATGGGCATACATACCGCCTTGTTGTGACTATAGAGGGAACTCCAGATCACGAAGGGATGGTTATAGATTTTTGCGAACTCTCGTCTCTCGTTAAGGAACGAGTGCTTTCCCGTCTCGATCATTCGTATATTAACGATTTTATTCCTCAGCCTACGGCAGAAAATATTGCCTTGTGGGTGTGGAACCAGTTAGAGGAAGCGTTACGCTACCCACATTGTTGTCTTGTTGAGATAGAGGTCTGGGAGACGGCTACCAGTGGCGTTATTCTGAGAAAGGAAGATGTCTATGCGTGATGTGCAGAGCGAGCGAGACTCTCGTCGTATCCCTATCGACCTTGTAGGAATAAGAGATTTATCATACCCTATTGTTGTTTTGGATAGAGAGCAGAAAGAGCAACATACAGTAGCCAATGTTTCTATGGCTGTTTCTCTTCCAGAACATTATAGGGGGACCCATATGAGTCGGTTTATTGAAGTTCTTGAGGAGTTTCAGGGGAAAGTGACTCTTTCTCAAATGGAGCACATTACGGAACACCTTCGACAGACACTTCGTGCCGATCGGGCCGAGATAACTTTCCAGTTCCCTTATTTTATCCGACGCCATGCACCTGTAACGAAAATCCCCAGCTATTCTCGTTATGATGTCATTTTTTGGGCACAGAAAGATTCATCTTTTGATCTTATCACTACTGTTATTGTGCCTGTACAGACCTTGTGCCCCTGTTCGAGGGAAATCTCTGAATTTGGAGCTCATAACCAACGTGCTCGAATTGAAGTAGCGGCGCGTATGAAAAACTTTGTATGGATAGAAGAACTTGTAGAAATTGCTGAAAGGTGCGGTTCTGCGCCTCTCCATTCGTTATTGAAGCGTGAGGATGAAAAGTATGTAACCGAACAAGCGTACCAGAATGCAAAGTTTGTAGAGGATGTTCTTCGTGATACAGCGTTGGAACTAGAGGCAGAGTCTCGAATTTCTTGGTATCGGGTACGAGTGGTGAGCTCTGAAAGCATTCATAATCACGATGCTTTCGCTGAACTGGAGAGACATGTATCAGGCTAAACACCCCCTATGCTAAAGGGAGAAGAGAGGAAGATTCCGATGCATATACTCTTTGCTGGGAAATCATTTTTACGATTATGGGATCTTTTGCTCCCAGCCTTTCAGGGACATGAGATGGATGTGGCAGATGATTTGGATCTGAAAGACAAGCTTCCGTGGGCGGATGTCCTCATTATTCGTCCTATGAGTGTAACGTACGAGCTTCTCAGTAAGGCTCCCCGTTTAAAAATGGTACAGCAGTGGGGAGTGGGAGTGGAGGGGCTTGATATAGAAGCATGTACCAAGTTAGGAATTTTTGCGTGTAATATTCCTTCCAGGGGGACTGGCAATGCGGAAGGGGTGGCGGAAATAGCCTTACTCCATATGATGCTTTTAGCGAGGAGATATGCTCGGTCCCAGGAAAAAATATCGGAAGGGAAAATCTTTACTCCTCCAGGTATAACTCTTTGGGGAAAGAGGTCATGTGTCGTAGGACTGGGGAATTTAGGGCACTGTGTAGTGGAACGTCTTATAGCTTTGGGAATGTCTGTGGTGGGGGTTAACCGAACGTATCGTCCTGAGTTTCGAGAGTGGGGAATTGAAAGTTTCTACCCTCTAGCGGAAATGGAAAAAGCCCTTCCCGGATGTCATTTTGTAGTGGTAACCCTAGGGCTGACTTCAGAAACGCAAAATAGTATAGCTGAACCTTTCTTTTACGCCATGGACCGCAATGCTTTTTTTATTAATGTGGCTCGTGGGGGATTAGTTATACGAGAGGCCTTCGAGAAGGCTATAGAGGAAGAATGGATTGCAGGGGCAGGGTTAGATGTGTTTTGGACAGAACCTCCGTTAGTGACTGACCCTATCCTTCATCATCCACGCATTACCGTCACTCCCCATATAGGCGGGGTAACTGATGCCTCCTTGAAGGGGGCTTTACATTTTGTTGCGGGGAATGTGGAAAAACTAACGAAAGGAGAGATTCCGCTCTCCTGCCTTAACAGAGAGACATTTCTTACAAAAGAGGGCGTAGCTGAGACAGATGAATTATAGTAGCAAACGCAAGGTGGTCGTTTATACTGTTTTTGTGCTCTGTGCGTTAGCGGGCGCTGTATGGTTGTATGGCCTTTGGTGGCACTACTATCTCGTAACTCATCCGAGAATAGCTCAGGCGGTGCCTTACTCCTATGAAGAAGAGCTCCCTTTCCCGGGGATTCTTTTGTGGAATGAATTCATTCTCACATCACCGTCCCACGGCCGTCTTCAATATGCTGTGGAAGGATACGGTGGAAGGGTCGCTCAGGGGGATAAAATAGCTATTTTAGAAAATAATGGCTCTCAACAAATACTTCGAGCACCGCAGACAGGTTATTTTATTCCTGGGCTTGATGGATTGGAAGGGCAGGTTTGTTATCCAAACGTTTGGCCCGGGATAGAAAAAATCCCGAATACGCCGGAACTCTCTCTCTTTCCACAAGGAAAAACAGTATCAAAAGGAGATCCCATAGGGAAATTTCTTCCCATGCCTCAAGATCTTCGGATTGTAGGTTATGCTGATATGACTCCAGCACTTGAAAGGAGGATAGATAGGGGAAATGTCCTTTTAAGACGAGATAAGAATACATCTTTATATCAGGGCGAGGTTAGAGTGGCGAAAAAGCTAGGATATCGGTGCAAACTCTACCTTACTCTCCCTTTTTTCCCTATTAATATTGTTAAAAAACGGTCTGTATCGTATCTTATCTCTACAGAAAGCTATGTAGGTGTGGCAGTTCCCCAGTCGTCTATAATTTCCAGAGAGGGGAAGCTGGGAGTTTTTTTGGTGGAAGGAAATTATGTTCGATTCAAGGAAGTGAAAGGATTCCCTCTTTCGGATCATTCTTTTTTTATTTCTGATGGTCTTCAGCCGGGCAATATTATTTTGCTTCGAGCAGATCACGCTAGGGAGGGCAGAATAGAGTTATGGTAGAGCAGGATATTCAAAAAAACATAGAATCTATACGAATTAAAATTGAAGAAAGTGCTCGCTTAAGCGGGCGGAGCGGAAAAGATGTTACATTAATAGCAGTAACGAAAACACGTTCAGTAGAAGAGATGGTCTTTGCCATACAGCACGGGGGAATCTCGGCTATTGGAGAAAATAGGGTTCAAGAAGCCTTGGAAAAGAAAAAGCAGTGGCCAGAAGATGTTGAAGTAGAGTGGCATCTTATCGGTCATTTACAGAGAAATAAAGCTCGTAAAGCCTTGGAATCTTTTCATATGATTCAATCTGTAGATTCCATTTCTCTTGCGGATACATTACAACGTATCTGTTCTGAAGAGAATAGAAGCATCCCCATTTTGCTGGAAGTGAACACATCTGGGGAAGAGTCAAAACATGGCGTAGCACCAGAACAGGCAGAAACTCTGCTTGAACATGTTCAAGAGACGTGCCCTCTACTCTCTTTAAAGGGATTTATGACAGTTGGTCCACTTACTGAAGATGAAATGTCAATACGGAAAGCCTTCGCTTCTTTACGGGAACTTCGTGATCGCTTGGAAGTTTCAAGTGGTCTTCCTTTACAGGAACTTTCTATGGGAATGAGCGGAGATTTTGGGTGGGCTATAGAGGAAGGAAGTACCATGGTTCGCGTTGGGTCGGCTATTTTCGGGGCCCGATCGTATTGATCCTCTTATATGTGGAGGTGGTTGAATGTTCGAGCGCCTCATGGCGATACTCGGTCTTGCTGAATATGATTACGATGAAGAGGGAATGACCGGATCGCCAGACAGTCCTTCGGTTCAAGCCGAAGAGGATTTGGAGGAACGGCAGAGCAGGGTGTTAAAAACTCCTCCTGTCCAGGCTCAAGTGGTTTTATGTCGGGGGAATCTTTGTCTTGATCGCAGAGAAGAGCTGGGAGAGGCCCTTCATAAAGGGCAAATGGTTATCGTTGACCTCAGAAACATGGATCGCGATGTAGGGCAGAGCGTATTGGATTTTCTTTGTGGAGTAGCTTTTGCTATGCGTGGTGACGTGGCGAGAATATCTCCAGGAGTCTTTGTCGCCTCTCCACGAAAAGGGATTGTAGAGGAATGGAAGGAGGAACACCGTGCCTGAGCTTATAACGGCGCTGGATGTAGAAAGTAAAACCTTTTCCAGAGCATTGAGGGGATATGATCCTGATCAGGTAGACGACTTCCTTGACCAGATAGTAGAAACACTTCGCCTTATGGCTGAAAAAACGACTGATCTGGAAAGGGATATTCAGCGTTTGGAAGACCAACTCAAAGACTATAACAACTTGAAAGACACGTTACAGGAGACGCTCCTCATGGCTCAACGAAGCGCTGAGGTGAAAACAGAAGCTGCCAAACAGGAAGCTGATGCCATTATCTCTGAGGCACGGGCTAAAGGGGAACGTATTGTTTTTGAAGCTATGAACCAGCGTGATGCTTTTAGGCGAGATGCTCTCAGACTTCAGGAAATGAAGCGTACTTTCAAAAGCGACATGGCTGCATTGCTCTCTAAATACACCTCTATGCTCGAAACGCTGCATGAAGAGGAGACTCTTGAGGAGCGCCAGCCAGAGTGAGGGAAAAAGATTCCTCAGTGTCTGTACGTTTCGTTAAAGGAGTGGGAGCTGTACGGGAGAGGCTCTTGAACCGCCTTAATATCAGGACGGTCCAGGATTTGTTGCTCTATTTCCCTCGCCGATATGAAGACAGGCGGGGCCTGACTCCTCTGAACAGCTTAGAGCCTGGCTCCACAGTATCTTTAATAGTCCGGCTTGTGACCATGGAAAAACATCGAACGTTGCGGGCAGGATTAACTCTTACTCGTGCCCTTTTTACAGATGGTCGGGATTTTGTACATGCAGTATGGTTTAATCGGAGAGGGTTAGAACGAATTCTGACACCAGGGAAGGAAGTCGCCTTGTATGGCCTGGTGGAGCGTCGTTATGGGCAAATGCAGGTGACGAATCCTGAATTTGAGGTGTTAGACGAGGGGGAAGATCCAGATTCTGTAGGGCATATAGTGCCAGTGTACCCTCTTACGTTGGGATTGCAACAGCGCTGGTTCAGGAAACTAGTCCGATCCTGTCTTGAGGCAGAAGAATTTCGCCCTGCAGAGCATTTGCCGGCTCATATCTGCTCAAAGTACAATTTTCCACCTCTTTCTGATGCTGTCTCTGAGATGCATTATCCTAGTGCAGGGGCTCCCTGGAAAGCAGCACGGGATCGCTTGGCTTTCGACGAGTTTTTTACTCTTCAAGTAGGCTTAGCTCTTCGCCGTGGGGAACGATCCCGGTTGGCGGAGAAAGCACCTCTGTTGCCTCGTGAGGGTGAGTTAAAGAAGCGTTTCCTGTCAGACGTTATTCCCTACCCCTTAACGTCCGCTCAAAGGAGGGTGGTGGGGGAGATTTCCAGCGATCTCGCTCAGGAGATACCTATGCATCGACTCCTTCAAGGCGATGTGGGGTCGGGGAAAACTGTAATAGCAGTTTTAGCCCTGCTCCAAGCTGTGGAGGGAGGGTTTCAGGGAGCTTTTATGGCCCCTACCGAAATATTAGCTCAGCAACATTTCTATAGGTTGTCTTCGTACCTAACTCCCTTAGGCGTATCAGTCGAGCTCTTGGTAGGCTCTCTTTCTTCACGGGATCGGCAGGATGCTTTACAAAGAATAGAAAGAGGAGAAGCCCATGTTGTTGTTGGAACCCACGCGCTCTTTTCCGATCCAGTCTCTTTTCATAAATTGGCATTAGCGGTTATAGATGAACAACATCGT
This sequence comes from Aminobacterium sp. UBA4908, assembly GCF_002398115.1. Taxonomy (NCBI): domain Bacteria; kingdom Thermotogati; phylum Synergistota; class Synergistia; order Synergistales; family Aminobacteriaceae; genus Aminobacterium; species Aminobacterium sp. UBA4908. Next base: position 459,071 of record NZ_DHCG01000002.1, on the reverse strand, counting down.
TTTGGCGTCTTACAGAAAAACGCTCTTAGAAACAAAGGGACACAGGAAGGACAAGCTCCTCATGTATTGGTTATGACGGCTACTCCGATCCCTAGAACTCTCACGCTTTCAGTATATGGGGATCTCACAGTATCTATTATCGATGAGATGCCCCCTGGCCGCCTCCCCACGAAGACATGGTGGCTTCGTAAAAAAGAGACCCATCGACTTTGGCCCTTTCTCAGGGAGCGACACAGTGAAGGGGAGAAAATGTATTGGGTCTGTCCGTTGATAGAAGAGAGCGAATCTTTAGCCGTTGCCTCTGCTACAGAACGATACGAGCAGATATGTTCCATCTTCCCTGATATAAGAGCAGGGTTGCTTCATGGCCAACTTCCTCAAGAGGAAAAAGAGGCTACAATGAGGAAGTTTACTGCTGGTGAAATCGATCTTCTTGTGGCTACCACTGTGATTGAAGTGGGGGTTGACGTTTCTGAGGCTACTGTTATGGTTGTTGAGGACGCTCATCGTTTTGGCCTTTCTCAGCTTCATCAGCTTCGGGGCAGAGTTGGACGTGATGGACGGCAAGGATATTGCATTCTCTTGGGAGATCCCACAACAAGAGGAGGCGTACAGCGTTTAAAGGTAATGTGTGCTACCACTGATGGATTTAAAATAGCCGAAGCAGATTTGAAACTTCGTGGTCCAGGAGAAGTTTGTGGGGTTCGACAACATGGAATTACTGATTTCAGAGTAGCCGATTTGTTGAAAGACCGTGCTTTGCTTGAATTGGCTCGTAGAGAAGCTTTTGATTTGGTAGCAGAGGATCCCTACCTTTCTCAAGAGCCTGAACTTTATTCTCATGTCCTTCAGACAGTAGGGAAATATTTGGATTTGGCGGGTATCGCATGATAGTGTTGTATAATTTTGAAAGATATGTTCTCCGACTATTGGCGCGGGGGGCGTATACATGTTGGCAGATTCGAGATAAACTCATGAAGAAAGGAGCTACAGAAGACGTAGCTCAGCAACTTGTGGAAAAATATACAGAACTTGGCTTTTTGGATGATGAGGCCTATAGTATTCTTTTCATAGCATCTCATACCAGTTGGGGAGATAGAAAGTTACACGATGAACTCCATAGGCGAGGAGTCCATCGTGATTTAATTTTGAAAGTGCTGGAGGAAGCGGAACCCGACGAAGAAAGCCGGGCTTGCAGCTTGGTAATAGAATGGAGTTCTCAGGGTATAGTCTCTGAAAAAATACGAGGAAGGCTGATTCGGAGAGGTTTTTCTCTTCATTCCGTTAGAAAAGCTTTGGAAAGGACTTGTGAGCCCTTCTATTGACCTGTAAAATATAATCCTCAGCACGACGTGTGCGGTCTTAAAAATCTAGTGACAGCACCTTGAAAATAAAATGAGGAGTGATAGGCCAATTATGCAAATTATGACTGCAATTTTAGGAATAGCTGCAGGCCTGGCTGCTGGTGTTGCGGCTGGGTTTATGCTTTCGAAAACTATTGGAGCAAAACACCTTGAAAATGCTAAACTTCAGGCGGAAGCGCTCTTAAAAGAGGCTTTACAAGAAGGAGAACAGCGGAAGCGTGAAAAATTGACGGAAGCGAGAGAAGAGGCTTATCGGCTCCGTCAGGAAGTGGAAAGGGAAAATAAGGATCGTCGAGCCGAGTTACAGCGGGCGGAGCGGCGCCTTGAGCAGAAAGAGGAGAATCTCGATAAAAAAATTGATCGGGTTTCTCACAAGGAAGAAGAGCTTCGGCTTCGCCGAGAGGATCTTGAAAAAAAGATAGCTGAACTTGATACCTTGAGACAGGAACAGGTCGTTCGTCTGGAAGAGATTGCACAAATGTCTCAGGAAGAGGCGCGAGAGATATTGTTGACCCAGACTGAAGATAACATGCAGCACGATCTCGGTATGTTAGTAAAGGACCTTGAAGAGAGGGCTCGACGAGACGCAGAAAAGAAAGCCAAAGAGATTATTGTTACGGCAGTTCAGCGATGTTCTGTAGATCAGACCTCTGAAGTGGCTGTAAGTGTTGTGCCCCTGCCTTCCGACGAGATGAAAGGACGTATTATTGGCCGTGAAGGGCGTAACATTCGTTCTTTCGAGACGTTAACAGGCGTAGATCTTATTGTTGATGATACTCCTGAGGCTGTGACGTTGAGCAGTTTTGACCCTGTACGCAGAGAAGTTGCCCGTCTCTCTTTGGAACGGCTTGTGGCTGATGGCAGAATTCATCCAGCCCGTATTGAAGAGCTGGTAGAGAAGGCCACAAAAGATGTGGAAGAGCAGATTCTGGAGGCTGGCGAAACAGCCCTTCTCGAAACAGGAGTTAAGAATATGCACGATGATCTTATACATCTTATTGGGCAGTTGAAATACCGCTATAGTTACGGGCAAAATGCATTGCAGCATAGCTTGGAGGTCGCTCATTTGGCGGGTATCATGGCGGCAGAGCTTGGTTTTGATGAGGAATTGGCTCGTCGTGCAGGATTGCTTCATGATATAGGAAAGGCTGTGGACCACCAGGTAGAAGGGCCTCACGCTCTGATCGGTGCTGACATAGCCAAGCGTTACAATGAGGCTCCAGAAGTGGTTAACGCTATAGCGGCCCACCATGAAGATGTGGAACAGAATACTGTATATGATGTTATTATCGCTGCTGCTGACGCTGTAAGCGCTTCTCGTCCCGGAGCACGAAGAGAAAGTCTCGATGCGTATATTAAGCGACTTGAAAAACTAGAGGAAGTTGCCAAGTCCTTTAAAGGGGTCAGCAAAGCTTTCGCTATTCAGGCTGGGCGCGAAGTACGCGTTGTGGTCTCTCCGAATGTAACAGATGAGGGTGTAGTCTATAAATTAGCCTACGATATTGCCCGAAAAATAGAAGAAGAAATGAAATATCCAGGGCAAATCAAAGTGACCGTTACGCGAGAAATACGAGCTACAGAATATGCAAAGTAGGCTATAAAAGTTATGAGAATACTATTTATAGGAGACATAGTAGGACGCCCAGGTCGAAAGACCTTGTCAATTTTGTTACCCCAACTGAAAAAAGAGTTTGCGAAAATTGATTTTATTATTGTGAATGGAGAGAATGCTGCGGCAGGAAAAGGTCTGACAGAAAAGATAATGAATGATCTTTTTGATATGGGAGTCGATGGGATTACCTCGGGGAACCATATATGGGATCGTTCAGACTTCTATTCTGTTCTGGATGAAGAAATTCGGGTAGTACGACCTGCCAACTATCCCCCGGGATGTCCCGGACAAGGGGTTAGTGTGCTATCTAAAAATGGGAAGAGATTAGCTCTCTTAAACCTCCAGGGGAGGGTTTTTATGCCCGATCTGGATTGTCCATTTCGCAAGGCTGATGAAATTCTAGAAGAGCTGAATGGAGTTCCTGTCCTTGTAGATTTTCATGCAGAGGCTACTTCTGAGAAGAGAGTTTTGGGTTTCTATCTAGATGGGAGAGTTTCAGCTTTCCTCGGAACCCACACTCATGTTCAGACTGCAGATGAAGAAATTTTACCCGATGGAACAGCTTATATATCGGATGTGGGTATGACAGGTGCTCACCGAAGTGCTATCGGAATGACTCTTGAAAGCGTTCTTCCTCGTTTCTTGACAGCGCTTCCCTCTCGATTCCAGGTGGCGGAGGATGATCTTCGTCTCTGCGCTGTGCTTATTGATGTGGAAGAAGAAACAGGAAAAGCTCTTTCTATACAGAGAATCATGAGATTTCTGCCAAAAGAAGACTAAGTATAGGTTCAATATGTGTAAGTAAAAGAGACCATCCCAAAAAATCGGGATGGCCTCTTTTTTATTGTACGTATGAAATTCTCAATTATTTTTATGAAACGCCTCTTTTTGCTGGCATTGCGAAATCAACAAATGCGGGGGAGCATCTCCCCTACAGGCATGTCGACAACACGCATCCCGCCTATCTCTGTTATGAGAGCCACCATCCCCGGGTGCTCCTCTGTAACCGTTCCTATAAGGGATGCCTCTTTGCAGAGAGGATGGGCATGCAATTGCCTCAAAATGTCTTGAGTCTGAGAAGGATCCACGGCTATGGCTGCACATCCTTCACAAGCGAGATAGAGAGGATCAAAACCTAAAATATCACAGACAGACTGCACTGTTTCCCGGATAGGGATGTTTTTTTCTACAAGCTCAATCCCTATCTTTCGACCTTCCGCCCATTCGCACATAACAGTGCCAAGACCACCTCGAGTGCAATCTCGCATACATCGAAGCCCCTCTATGTCCAGGAGGGGTTCCAGCATATTCCATAAAGGAGCGCAATCACTCTCAAGCCCCTCTGGCGTCAAATCAAAACGACTCGCACCGATTGTTGCGCCATGTCGGCCGATAGAGGTGGAAACAATAATGCTATCCCCTGGCTTAAGGCGATCCATTCCCAGCGGGTAGGAAGTAACTCGTTCTCCTACAGCACAAGTAGTAATGAAAAGCCCTTCTACGTGTCCTTTCGGGACAACTTTTGTATCCCCCGCTACGAGCTTGATATCAAGATGATGACAAATATGGGCGGCACTTTCCATGTATCGCGCAAGTTCTGATATAGGAAGCCCCTCTTCTGCCACTACGCTCATGGCGATGAATTGGGGACGAACGCCTCGAACGGCTAAATCGTTTGCACTGCCGCATATGGCCAATTCCCCAATATCCCCCCCTGGAAACTCACGAGGAGACACGGTGAAACTATCTATAGTTATGCCATATTTTCCCCACACTAACGCACAATCCTCAAGCTCGGGAACTGTATCCTTAGAGGAGAATGCACCGAGAATAGCTTCTATTAGGTTTTGAGTTAAGCGTCCTCCGCTTCCGTGGCCAAGGGTAATTTTTTCCAAGAAGATACACCTCTTCTATTATATTTATAGTATGCAGAACATGAACCTTCGCTAGAAACCATACAAGGCCCTATCGGCGTCATGGGTGTGCATTGAGCAGCGAAAAGGGGACATTGGCTGGGTACTAAATGTCCGGACAGAATATCTCCACATCGACAGCCGTGAGGCGGTGGAGGAGTTGGTATAGTGAGTTCCAGTTTGGGAATAGCGTCAAAGAATGAATATGAGTCTTTTAATTGATACCCCGACTGGGGGATGACACCCAGCCCTCTCCAGGATGCAGAGCATGATTGGAACACAGAATCAAGGAGGTTCAGGGCTTTGAGGTTCCCCTCGGGTCTCACTGCTCGGGGATATAAAGAGTGGAGGGCCGCTGTGCAAGATGTCCTCTGAAAAGTAAGATCCGCTATAGCTAAAAGAATATCCATAGGTTCAAAGCCGGCAATAGCACAGGGGATGCCATACTCTTTTGATATAAATCTGTAGCCGGAATGGCCCAGAATAACGCTCACATGTCCAGGAAGGATAAAACCATCAATCTGTAAGACGGGGTCTTGTACAAGTTGCTTTAATACCGGCGGGGTTTTTTTATGGAAACAGAGAATAGAAAAGTTCCGCACCCTTTCCTTTGCTGCTTCCAGAATTGTAGCAGCTGTGGCAGGAGCTGTTGTTTCGAAACCGACAGCTAAAAAAACAACCTCTTTTTTAGGATGTTCCTTTGCGAGGTTTAGCGCTTGAGCTGCACTGGTGACTACTTGCACCTCGCGACCTTCGCTCTTTTTCCCTGCTAGGGAACCGTGAGTTCCTGGGACCCGAAGCATATCTCCATATGTAGCGATCATAATACTAGGAGTATCAAGAAGATCTATAGCGCAATCAATTTCGCCCTGATCTGTTACGCAAACTGGGCACCCAGGTCCTGACAGAAGAGAGATATTTGGAGGGAGGAGAGAGCGGATCCCCGAACGAAAAATGGAAACAGTATGAGTTCCACAAACCTCCATGAAAGTCAGCGGTTCCGAAGCCCTTTGAGAAATAGCTTCTATTATCGTGCGGGAAGATTTCATATTAGGCTTCAAGATCTTGGCCTGCATAGCGATAGATCTCATCCCAAAGAATTTGTAACTCTGCTGATTCGTTAGGCTCCAATTTCTCTATGGCAAAACCGGCATGCACAAGCACCGTATCCCCTATTACGACAGACTCTAACAAATCCGTTCGTATTTCAACCTGAACAGATCCTGCCATAGCTATGGCCCGATGTTCATCGAGAAGAGTTTTTATCTGATGAGGAACAGCCAGACACATCTTGTCAACCACCCCTTTCCCCATGCCATTTTACTCTATATTATCCTTCCTGCAACGGATAGTGAAAAAGCATTTTTACTACATTTGATTTTCAATGAAGAACTACAAAATCAAAATACATGGTGTATAATTGCAATACATTCAAGTAAAGATTGAATAATGTCAATCTTGATCTTTTTATTACAGAGCTCTGCGGTGCATGGCTTTGAAGGAGGTGGGAGAGTTACCGCATGAGGGTGATGGAATGACGGAGTGAGCTTTGGAGTAAAAATAAGTAAAGGGGGGTTTTACAGAAGATGAGTAGTAATGGAGAAAGAGAACAGTGGGGAAGTAAAATAGGATTCATTTTAGCTGCCGCCGGATCAGCCATAGGTCTGGGCAATATATGGAGATTCCCCTACATTACAGGACAAAATGGAGGAGGAGCTTTTGTCGTAGTTTATGTTGCCATTGTATTTATCATAGGCTTTTCAGTAATGCTTGCGGAGATAGCTATAGGACGCCGGGCCCAACTCAATGCTGTGGGATCCTTCAAGAAATTGAAAGGCGGGGCATGGTCTATTGTGGGATGGATGGGCGTTGCAGCAGGGTTTATTATTCTCTCTTACTATGGAGTTATCGGTGGTTGGACTATTAAGTATATTATAAGTTCATGGACAGGCCTCATGGAGGCTGGAGCTGCTGGAAAAGCAGGCGACGTTTTTGGCGGATTTGTTTCAAATACCTTCCAGGTAGTGCTTTATCAAGCTCTTTTTATGCTTGCTACTATTTGGGTTGTTTATCGAGGGATAGGGGAAGGTATTGAAAAATACTGCAAAATTCTTATGCCGGCGCTTTTTGTCATTCTCTTAGTTTTGATTGTCAGATCATTGACCCTTGATGGGGCTGGCAAGGGAGTGGAGTTTTATTTAAAGCCAGATTTGTCTAAGATAACGGGCGATACAGTTTTGGCTGCTCTCGGACAAGCCTTCTTCTCTTTGTCATTAGGAATGGGATGTATGATTACATATGGAAGCTACTTGAACAAGGAAACAACTATACCTAGTGCTGTTGTTCAAATTTGCTTCCTTGACACCATGGTGGCGCTCCTCGCGGGACTTGTTATATTCCCAGCGGCCTTTGCTTTTGGAGTTGAAGCCGGAGCCGGAGCGGGCCTGACATTCGTAACTCTTCCTTCTGTCTTCGCGAAGATGCCAGGAGGTCCCCTATGGTCATCTCTTTTCTTTATTCTTGTTTTCATAGCGGCCCTCACATCGGCCATCTCCCTTTTGGAAGTAGTTGCGGCCTACTTTATTGATGAAATGAACTGGGGACGACCGAAGGCGGCTTGGCTTATGGGGTTGGCTATATTCCTTCTGGGAATTCCGTCAGCTTATTCACTCACGGGGAATTTGAAGATAGCAGGGAAAGATTTTCTTGATGCGGCGGATTTTCTTGCCTCTAATATTTTATTGCCCCTTGGCGGTCTCTTTATCGCGCTCTTTGTGGGATGGATTTGGACGGAGGGGGCGAGAAAAGAAGTTAGCAACGATGGGACCTATCATTTTAGTATTATGGAAGCTTGGATATGGGTTTGTCGTACAATAGCTCCTATCGCTATTGCTATTATTTTCTGGCAGGGGCTGAGGTGGTAATGGGGAGAAGTAATTGCTCCAATTGATAGAGAAAAAGTGAATTTGTGCAGTTATAATAAGGTAGGGGAATTCCCCTACCTTATGTATACTTTAGCAAATATGAGAAAAGTTTTGCTTTTCACAAGTCCCTTGACTATCATTTTATATAGTGTAAAATCGTAACGGATTACCGGATGAAAGCTACAAGAGAGACCTTTTTACTCTAGAGGTAGAGGGGCGCCGAAGGGGCAATGTTTTTGGGCTTGGTCGCTCAGAGACGGAAACTCTCAGGCTCAAGGATTGTGGCTGGACGGGGCTCTGGAATGATTAGCCGCCCTTACTTTTCGATAGATTTGGGGCTATGCGACAGAGAATTTCCCACCTATATTTATATAGGAGGCACGAAGTATATGAGTCGCAAGCTCCTCGTTTCCAATAATGCAGGTTTTAAGAAGAACGTTCCTGATCTTGAGTTTGTGAAAGGTTCTTCATTTGATGTTCTGGTTCGTGTTCGAGATTACGTTCATCAAGGATGGGCTCTGTTGACTCATCCCTTATATGGTAATCTGCGTCCTTATCAGCACCCTTTCCGTTCTATAGTTATACAATCGCCCGTGAAAGAAATGGAAAAGTTTCCTATTGATGCATATTCTTTGAATTTGATTGAGAATGCTCTTTCAGTTTATCGATCTTGTTTAGACAGGCTTATGCTCGTTTCTTCTTTGTCCGATGAAATGCTCGAAGATTATTCTTGCATAGACCGGGAACTTTTAAAAGAAAGTCTTGAAAAGTACTCAATGATTATCTCTGTTGGGGAATAAACAGGGATAAATGGGGTTTGTGTTGTCGTGGTAGGGGCTCTATGCCTACGTTTTTCTGAAGGGAGGTGAAGTTTATGGCAATGGTTGAGCTAACCAAAGAAAACTTTGATGCAGAAGTGAAGGAGAGCAGCCTTCCGGTGCTGGTCGACTTCTGGGGACCCAAGTGTGGCCCCTGTATGGCCCTTCTTCCTAACGTGCATAAGATGGCGGAGGAGTACGAAGGAAAAGTAAAATTCTGTTCCGTCGACGTTTCTCAGAATCGTCGCGTAGCCATCAATAATAGAGTGATGGGGTTGCCTACGTTTCTCTTCTGGAAAGAAGGGAAGGAAGTGGCGCGGATTAGCGGTGCCGATGTAACTCTTGAGGCAATCAAAGAGAATGTAGAAAAATTGTTGTAGGAGAATCCGTGAAAAGGGGGGGAGTCTTTTGAAGTTAGAACTCCATAACGTCAAGGTTAATAAAGTCGCTTGGGGCGATAAGACGACAGTAAAAGACGGCGTTCTCTATGTTAATAAGGAAGAGCTTATAGCTAAGCTTTCTGATGATGAACGTCTTGTCAAAATTGATGTCGATCTTGCTATGCCCGGCGAAAGCGTTCGCATTCTTCCAGTGAAGGATGTAGTTCAGCCCAGATGCAAACTTGAGGGCAAAAATGAAGTGTTTCCCGGATTTATCGGTGACGTGGACACAGTAGGAGAGGGAAAAACCCTTGTCCTGAACGGTGCAGCTGTCGTCACCACAGGGAAAATTGTTCGCTTCCAGGAAGGTATCATCGATATGATGGGTCCTGGAGCAGACTATACTCCATATTCGAAAACAAATAACGTAGTTCTTGTTCTTGACCCTGTTGAAGGGCTTGAGAAACACGATCACGAGGCTGCTTGCCGTTTGGCTGGCCTTAAGGCCGCTGCCTATTTGGCTCAGTCCTGCAAAGATGTGAAGGCCGATGAAGTAGAAGCCTTTGAACTTCCTTCTTTCAATGAAGCTATGAAGGCCTACCCCGAGCTGCCCAAAGTTGCGTACCTCTATATGCTTCAGTCTCAGGGACTTCTGCACGATACCTATGTGTACGGTGTTGATGCTAAAAAAATCCTGCCGACGTTCATTAATCCTACTGAAGTTTTTGATGGTGCTATTATTTCAGGAAACTGTGTTTCTGCCTGTGATAAGAACAATACTTACGCCCATCTGAATAACCCTGTGATCAAGGCTATGTTTGATCGTCATGGTAAGGACTTCAACTTTATCGGTTGCATCATTACCAACGAAAACGTAACCCTTGGAGATAAGAAACGTAGCTCTTCCTATGCAATTAATCTTGCCAAGACTCTTGGCGTAGACGGCATTCTTATTTCCGAAGAAGGGTTCGGTAACCCCGACGCTGACCTTATCATGAACTGCTGGAAGGCTGAGCAATCTGGCATTAAAACAACTCTTCTTACCGACGAGTATGCGGGCCAGGATGGCGCAAGCCAGTCTCTTGCCGACTCCTGCAAAGAGGCAGATGCCTGTGTTACCGCAGGAAATGCCAATGAAGTCATTGTGCTGCCCCCAATGAAAAAGGTTATCGGCCATCCCGAAGAAGCCAATATCATTGCTGGCGGTTGGCAGGGTTCTCTCGCTGAAGATGGCACTATCACCGTCGAACTTCAGGCGATTTTGGGTGCTACAAGCGAGCTTGGTTACACTAAACTTGGCGCTTATACCATCTAGTTCGTGTAGGAAATCTATTCTTATTTGAATAATTAAAAAAAGAAATATAAGAAGGAGGTGCGAAGCATGGGTAAGTTGGCTGGTAAGAAAGTTCTTTTCCTCGGCGAGCGCGATGGCGTTCCCGGACCTGCCATGGAGGCATGCTTCAAAGATAGCGGCGCTGAGGTCGTATTCTCAGTGACCGAGTGTTTCGTCTGAACGGCTGCAGGTGCCATGGACTTGCAGAATCAGCAGCGCATTAAAGATGCTGCTGAGAAGTTCGGTGCCGAAAACGTTGTGGTCATTCTTGGTTCTTCCGATGCGGAAGGTGCCGAGATTTACGCAGAGACCGTAACGAACGGAGATCCGACGTATGCAGGTCCTTTGGCTGGAGTTCCGTTGGGACTCGCAGTATATCATGTATTCGAGCCAGAAATTCGTGAGGAAGCCGATCAGGCTGCCTGGGAAGAGCAGATTAGCATGATGGAAATGGTTCTTGATCCTGAGGCCCTTTCCGCTGCTGTGAAATCTATGCGAGAAGAGTACAGCAAATATACGCTGTAATCCTTAAAAGAAAGGAGGGGGACATATGACTTACCGTGTCGTTCATTATATAAACCAGTTCTTCGCTGGTATTGGCGGTGAGGACAAGGCTGATTACAAACCCGAACTTCGTGAAGAAGTAGTTGGTCCTGGTATGGCCCTGAAGGCTGCTTTCAAAGGAGAAGCCGAGATTGTAGCCACCGTTATCTGCGGAGATACATATTTTGCTTCCAATATGGAAGAAGCAACAAAAACGATCCTTGATATGGTGAAAAAATGCAAGGCTGATGCATTTGTAGCTGGTCCTGCATTTAATGCTGGTCGTTATGGTACAGCATGTGGCGCCATTTGCTCCGCCGTATCGAAGGAGCTTGGTATTCCTGTAGTTTCTGCTATGTACCCAGAGAACCCGGGTGTAGAGATGTACAGAAAGAACCTCTTCATTGTTGAAGCAGCTGATAGTGCCAGAGGTATGGGTAAAGCTGTTCCGGCAATGGCTGCTCTTATCCTTAAGCAGCTTAAGGGTGAGAAGATTGGTTTGCCTTCCGAGGAAGGGTACATTGAGCGCGGAGTTCGTGTAAACAAGTTTTACGATAAATTGGCAGCTGAGAGAGCTGTGGATATGTTTGTGTCAAAGCTTCATGGGAAACCTTTTACCACTGAGTATCCTATGCCTGTCTTTGACCGCGTTCCACCCCATGCAGCTGTTAAAGATCTTAAAAATGCAACAATAGCCGTTGTCACATCCGGCGGTATTTGCCCCAAAGGGAACCCCGATCACATCGAGGCTTCCAGTGCAAGCAAGTACGGCGAATATGACATCACCGGCGTAAATGATCTGACTGCCGACAGCTATTGCACAGCTCACGGCGGATATGATGCAACCTATGCCGATGCAGACGCTGACCGTGTTCTTCCGGTTGACGTTTTGAGAGAGATGGAAAAAGAAGGAGTCTTTAAAAAACTCCACAATAAGTTTTACACCACCGTTGGTAACGGAACTGCTGTTGCCAGCGCCAAGCGTTTCGGTGCCGAGATTGCCCAGAAACTTAAAAAAGACGGCGTCGATGCGGTGATCCTCACATCTACCTGAGGAACCTGTACTCGTTGCGGTGCAACGATGGTAAAAGAAATAGAAAGAGCAGGTTTCCCGGTAGTTCATATCTGCACAATTGTTCCTATTTCCCTTACAGTAGGTGCTAACAGAATCGTTCCAGCCATCGCTATTCCTCACCCACTTGGTGATCCCACCAAGCCGTTTGCGGAAGAGAAGGCTCTTCGCCGGCGTTTGGTAGAGAAGGCTCTGAAGGCTCTTCAGACAGAAATCGAGGATCAGACGGTCTTTACAGACTAGTTGCTTCGAAGAGAGGGCCCAGGGAAGTTCCTGGGCCCCCTCTTCTACTTTTATTTGACTGAAAGCAGATTGTATAGAGCAAGAAATAACGAAAAACAAAGACAGAGAGAATGTTAATGAGGAGGTTTTTGCAGCCATGTCCAATGTTGGTATTAAGGGTTACGCTTACTGCCTGAACCATGTCCCCGAGCTAGGTTTGCACTATGGGAATACCCCTTATGTAGAAAGGCATCATCATAAAGGAGAGAGTGAGTACCTGAAAGGACTGCCGAAGCATATGCAGTCTTATGAGGAAGCTAGAGATTACGCTCCTAACCAGGCGTATATTGGCGGCATTTCCCTTGAAGAATATGAAACGAAAGCCCAGCCATGGTATGAAAACCGTTTGGAAGGCTCAAGCCGCTATGGAAAATACGGAGAAATTATGCCCGAAGATGAATTCCTTGGGCTCATCGATATATGTGATGTTTTTGATATTGTTTGGCTTGAAAAAGGGTTTGCTTCTTCTGTAAAGGAAAAGCTGGCTCAGGATCCTGTAATCAACGATCATGTGTTGGCCAGACTTGAAGCAGGCCATGATAAAGAAGAAATTGAAAAGGAAGTTGCAGAACATAAGGCTTTGCCCCTTTACTTCAACAACGAAGTAGTGGGATGTGCTCGCAGTGGCCATGAAGTAGACGAGTGCCTCTTCCCCTACGTTTTGCTTGAGAATATTGCCTGTAAAGCAGGCGGCGTTCTTGCCCTTCTTCATATGTTGAAGAATGCCGACGTAGCTCCTGAAGAGATTGATTTTGTAATCGAGTGCTCAGAAGAAGCTGCTGGCGATATGAACCAGCGTGGTGGCGGTAACTTTGCTAAAGCTGTTGCTGAAATTGCTGGCTGTGTCAATGCGAGTGGCTGTGACGTTCGAGGATTCTGTGCTGGTCCCGTGAATGCCATGCTTGCGGCAGCATCTCAGGTTGCTTCCGGTCTGCGGAAAAACTGTGTTGTTTTGGCCGGTGGAGCTATTCCGAAACTCTATATGAATAGCCGTGACCACGTTAAGAAGGAAATGCCTGCGTTGGAGGATTGCCTTGGAAACCTTGCTGTTATGCTTGTTCCCGATGATGGCACTCTCCCCGTAATGCGTCTTGACGCAGTGGGTAAGCACTCTGTTGGTTCTGGTGCTTCTCCCCAGGCTGTAACGTCAGCTCTTGTCTATGAACCCCTTCAGAAAGTGGGACTTTCTTTCAGCGATGTAGACAAATATGCAGCTGAACTTCATATTCCTGAAATTACGTTGCCTGCTGGTGCTGGAGATGTGCCATTGGCCAGTACGAAGATGATTGCAGCACTGGGAGTCATGAAGAAGTCTGTAGAAAAAGCGAAAATGATGGATTTTGTTAAGGAGAGAGGCCTTATAGGATATGCCCATACTCAGGGACATATTCCTTCAGGTGTTCCTTTCGTAGGCCCTGCTTGTGAGGCTATTAAGGCTGGAACTATGAAGCGAGCTATGATCATCGGCAAGGGAAGCCTATTTTTGGCCCGTCTCACCAACTTGTCTGATGGAGCTTCTTTCTTAATAGAGCCGAGCAGCGGTGGACCCGGAGCTGCCGTGAGCAAGGAAGATGTAAAAGAGTTGATTCTCGAGGTTCTGTCCGAGATCACGGAAAAGCTCCAGTAGTAGGAGCGAGGTGACCGGAATGAGTGAAATTAGGCATCTAGTTGGAGAAGCCCTCTCCGAGATTATAGAAACAGCAAGAAGCGGAGGGCCTTGTATTCCTGTCGGTCTTATGGCTATGGGCAGTGAGCATGGTTCAGAAGAGCTGGCATGTGCCGGCCTTCTGGCTCAGAACCAATACCCTGGCGTAAAAGTAGTAATGATAGGCCCTAAAGTCGAGGGGTACGAAACTCTAGATTGGATTGAGACCGAAGCATGTGAGGCCGATGTATCTGAAGCCATGGAAAAAGCTCTGAAAGAGGGAACGATTCAGGGAGCTGTTGCCATGCACTATCCTTTCCCCATGGGAGTTACAACTATCGGTCGTGTAGTAACGCCTGCGAAAGGAAAAGACATGATCATTGCCTCTTCAACAGGGACTTCGGCCATTCATCGTGTGGAAGCAATGGTTAGAAACGCCATCTATGGTATTGCTGTGGCTAAATCTATAGGGAAGAAAAATCCCACTGTGGGTATTCTGAACGTAGAGGGAGCTCAGCTTGTTTTCAGAGCGTTAAACCAGCTCAAGGAAAAGGGATATGATATTACCTTTGGTACGAGTATCCGTAAAGATGGCGGTTCTGTCCTTCGAGGAAACGATATTTTAGCGGGAGCTGTAGATGTATGTGTTACAGATACATTGACAGGTAACGTATTGATGAAGGTCTTCTCTTCTTTCAATACTGGCGGTTCCTATGAGGCGCTTGGTTGGGGATATGGTCCTTCCGCCGGGGAAGGCTGGCCCCACGTGATTTCCATTATCTCCAGGGCTTCTGGTGCTCCTGTAATTGCCAACGCCTTGGCTTTCAATGCAGCAGCTGTTCGAGGGAAACTTCCTGCCCTTGTTGCAGATGAAATGGCACGGGCCAAACGTGCTGGGCTTGACGATATAATTGCAGCTCTTCAACCTAAACCAGCCTCAGCGGAGGAGACAGTGACCCCTCCCCCGGCAGAGCCTACTGATGATGAGATTCATGGAATAGACGTCCTTTCCATAGAAGATGCGGTACGGGCTCTTTGGAAAGAGAAAATATATGCTGAATCTGCCATGGGATGCACAGGGCCAGTGGTGAAGCTTCCAGCAAAATATACTGAGAAAGCGAAGGAAATATTGAAAGCTAACGGATATCTCTAAAAAACGATAAAATTTAGAAATTAGCTATCAATAACGAATAAACGCTGAGCGGGGAAACATTTTAATGTTTTCCCGCTTTTTTTGTTTGTCAAAAGTGATATAATTTTTACAGTTTTTAGATTGTTTTAAATCTAACGACAAGTAGGAGGTGATAGAAGCTTCAGAATAAACTGGATTCCCGCTCTTTGTTTGTTGTACTAAACGGCGTGTACTGAGGGAATTGGACATGAGGGGACTGAGCGCAGGAGCGCAGGAGCACATATGTTCCAATTCTCATAACGAAAGGGGGAATTGCATCAATGGAAGCTGTAATGAAGTTAAATGGGGTATTGAATGGAATAGTATGGGGACCGTGGATGTTGGCTCTGTTGGTAGGCACGGGTATATATTTAACTCTTATTCTTGGCTTTCCTCAAGTTCGGTATTTTGTTCTCATGTTTCGTGAGGTTTTTGGCAATTTAGGGAAGAAAAAAGAAGGGGAAGGGGCTATTTCTTCCTTTGCGGCTCTTTCTACAGCTTTGGCTGCTACAGTAGGAACTGGAAATATTGCTGGAGTAGCTACGGCTCTTCACCTTGGTGGTCCTGGAGCTCTCTTCTGGATGCTTATCTCGGCTGTTTTTGGAATGACCACTAAAATGTGTGAAGTTACCCTGGCTGTTCGGTTCAGAGAAAAAGATTCTATTGGCAACTGGCGCGGTGGCACCATGTACATTTTGGATAAAGGTGCCGGCCAGAAGTGGCTAGCCTGGCTCTTCGCTCTTTTTGCTTTCCTTGCCTCTTTTGGTATTGGTTGTGCAGTTCAGGCGAACTCTACGGCGGAAGGATTCTATCTTGGCTTTGGCATTCCTCACTTTTGGACTGGAATTATTGTAGCTATCCTTACAGCTCTCGTTATTGTAGGTGGACTCAAACGAATTTCTGATGTAACCACATATCTCGTTCCCTTTATGGCAATTTTCTATATCATAGGTGGTGTAATTGTTATTGCAGTTCACGCAGGCGATGTCCCTGCCGCTATGAGCAACGCTATCAAATACGCGTTTAGCGACCCAATGGCTATGCCTGGTGCTGTAGCAGGATGGACAGTTAAATTAGCGCTCACAAAAGGTATTGCTCGTGGTGTCTTCTCCAATGAAGCTGGTTTGGGATCTGCTCCCATGGTTCACGCCACAGCCATTGTGGACCATCCTGTACGTCAGGGTATGTATGGTCTCTTCGAAGTTTTTACCGATACTATCGTTATTTGCTCTCTTACAGCTCTCTCTATTTTAACCAGCGGTGTTCTTACGGGGCAACCAGAATTATCTGGCGCTCAGCTAACACTTTCTGCCTTTAAGTCAGTTCTTGGTGGAACGGGGACTGTAATTCTCTCCATTGGATTGGCCCTCTTTGCCTTTTCCACAATTCTTGGGTGGTACTGGTATGGCGAAACGGCAGCTGCATATATTTTTGGACCTAAAGTTATTCCTGTAATGAAAGGGCTCTGGATTGTTTTCATAATTCTTGGTGCTTCTGGCGGAACTCTCCTGGGTGATGCCTCATCCTTCCTTACGAACCTTTGGGACCTCTCTGATACTCTCAACGGCCTTATGGCTGCTCCCAACCTTGTAGCGTTGCTGCTGCTCTCCAATGAGCTTCGTCGACTCGTTAAAGATTTTGATGTAAAGAGAAAGTCTGGAGAATTACAATAATTTTTTATGTATAGTATTTCTCTAAAATCGTGTTAAATAAAAGAGAGCAGGAGCGAAGTAGGGTCCCTGCTCTCTTTTCAAGAAGGAAAGGTTCTTTTAAAAATGGGGGTAATGGCGATGTCTCTTCGTTTAACATGTATGGAGGTTAATCTCGCCAATATTCAGGCCAACTTTAAAGCCATTCGAAAACACATAGGGACGAGACCTCAGATTTTTGCAGTTGTAAAAGCTGATGCGTATGGACATGGCGCTATAAAAGTCTCAAAGGCACTTATAGAAGCTGGGTGTCAACGATTTGCTGTAGCTACTCCCGACGAAGCTATAGAGCTTCGAGAAGCAGGGATTAATGATCCTGTGCTTGTTTTAGGTCCTTCTCCTTATTATGCAGCTAAAGAATATGTGCATTACGATATAGCAGCAGCCTGTACTGATATGAATTTTGCTAAAGCTATGAGTCAGGAAGCTGTGAATCAGGGGAAAACGGCATTGCTTCATTTAAAAATTGATACAGGGATGGGGCGGATTGGTTTTTTCCCAGAAGAAATGCAGGAAGTGATTGATGAAATTATTAGACTGCCTGGCATTAAAATAGAGGGTCTTTTTACCCACTTTGCTACAGCAGATGAAAAAAGGTTGGATTTTACAGAGTTTCAATTCTCTCAATATATGAAAGTCTACCATTTATTTGAAAATAGAGGAGTTAGAATACCCCTTCGCCATGTTTGCAATAGTGCGGGCATTCTTCATTCTCCTGAGAAATATTTGGATGCTGTGAGGCCGGGAGTCATTCTTTATGGAATGTGGCCTTCAGAAGAGTGCGTTCGCCCTATTGATCTCAAACCGACTTTTGAGGTCAAGACATCAGTTGCCTTAGTTCGAGAAGTTCCTTCGCATAGTGGAATTGGGTACGGGCTTCGCTATATGACTCGCGGAAGAGAAAAAATAGCCGTATTGCCAATAGGGTACGCTGATGGCTACTCAAGGGCTTTGTCCATGAAAATACCTGCTCTTATACATGGTAAAAAGGTGCCTATTGTAGGAAATATCTGTATGGACCAGATGATGATTGATGTTACAGGTATAGACGATGTAAAAGTGGGAGACGAAGTAGTGCTTATCGGATGTCAAGGAAACGAGGTCATTACGCCAGAGGAGATAGCTTGCGCGCGAAATACTATTAACTACGAAGTTCCAATTATGTTCCTTAAACGAGTTCCTCGGGTATATAATGCCTGATCTTGAAAGTGTAAAAATAGAAGAAATCTCAGTGGAAAGGTGAAGCAACTTTTCTTTAGAAGATTTGTTTTAAAAAAGAGATTTATTGAGAAGGCTGGATGTCAATGAAGTGCACCTCCAAATGCTGGATTTTCTGTCCTGCTTTTGGGGTGCATTTTATAAATTCCAGCCTTTTTTGTATTGCTGGTACCATTGATGTAAAAAAATAGTTATAATCAAACGAAGTTATATTTATGAAGGAGGCTTCTTTATCTATGATAAATTACCAACCCTCCCTGCGCGGGTTTTCTGTAGAAACTCTATCTTGCAAGGATATTACATCTCTTGAAGAGATGGCTCGACAAGCGAGAATCAACGTTTTAACTATGGTTGCTTTGGCAGGAAGTGGCCATCCGGCAGGGTCCCTTTCCAGTATGGATATGTATCTCATGACGTATGGTGTTGCAAATCTTACCCCCGAAAATTGTAACAACGTAGATCGCGATTATGTTGTAGTAAGCCATGGACATACATCGCCTGGAGCATATTCTGCTTTGGCGGCTTGGGGTTTTTTCGATCCCCTGGACGCTGCGGCTAATTTCCGTCTTTGTGCCAGCCCTTTCCAGGGCCATGTAGAGCGTGAAGTACCAGGCATTGATTGGGGAAGTGGCAACCTCGGGCAGGGATTAGCTGCTGGCGTGGGCTTTGCTTTAGCTCAAAAAGCACGCCAGCATAACGGTCGAGTCTTTGTCCTTCTTGGCGATGGAGAACAGACGAAGGGACAGATCGCAGAGGCAAGGCGTGTAGCGGTAAAGGAGGGGCTCTCCAATATCACAGCCCTGATAGATTACAACCATATTCAGATATCGGGACGTACAGAAAATGTTATGCCGGCTGATGTTCGGGCTCTTTGGGAGGCCGATGGCTGGGGGGTTCTCGAGTGTGATGGACATTCCTTTACAGAGCTTTACGCAGCTCTTCGAGATGGAGCCTCTGACGGGGTTCCTACAGTCATCATATGTCATACGCTTATGGGGAAGGGCGTTTCTTTTATGGAGGGCATACCAGATTATCATGGAAAAGCTCCAAATCTGGAACAGTACCGTCAGGCGGTTGCAGAGCTCGGAGGGGATCCTCATTTTATTGAAGAAGTCCGCCCCCGACGCGGAAACCCTCTCCCTCTCGGGCGAGAGGTACCGCCAGCCCAGTCAACTCTATGTGTAGGTGAGCCTCGAACCTATCCCTCCACAGAAAAGACAGATAACCGGTCAGCTTTTGGACATGCCCTCGCTGATATTGGAGCTAGAAACTATGAGAAGAAGGAAGGAACACCTCTTCTTGTCTTCGATTGTGACCTTGCGGGATCGGTGAAAACTGATGGATTTGCTAAGGCATGCCCTCATTGGTTTATACAGGCTGGCATTCAGGAACATGGTACAGCTACTATGGCAGGGGCAGCCTCTGTAGCGGGGGTTTCGAGCCTTTGGGCGGATTTTGGAGTTTTCGGACTCAGCGAAGTTTACAATCAGCAGCGTCTCAACGATATTAATAAGACTGGGTTGAAGTTGGCCCTCACTCATGTAGGTCTTGATGTGGGAGAAGATGGAATGACCCATCAGGCTATTGATTATATTGGACTGTTGCGCAACATGTTCGGTTGGAAACTTGTAGTACCAGCTGATCCCAACCAAACAGACCGTGCTACTCGCTGGGCCTTTACAGAGCCTGGTAACGTGTGTCTTGCCATGGGGCGGAGCAAGCTCCCCACTCTTGTTGATGAGGAAGGACTTCCAATTTTTGCGGGAAATTATTCTTTTGAATATGGGAAGGCTGTAAAAATAAGAGATGGGAAAGATGGGGCTATCTTTGCTTTAGGGGCAATGACATGGCGAGCTCTGGAAGCGTGGAACATTTTAAGGGAAAAGGGCATTACGGTAAAGATTTTCTCAGTGTCCTGCCCTCTTCATATAGATACGGAAGCTCTTAAAGAGGCATGTTCTACAGGTGCTGTGATAACGGCAGAGGACCATCACTATCAAAGTGGTCTCGGAGCTGCTACCGCTTTCGCCATGGCTCAGGAGCATCTCTTCGCTTCTTTCCGGCCTCTTGGAGTTTGGCGATACGGAGATTCAGGGAAGTCTGACGACGTATTCAACCATATGGGTTTAAACAGCACTTCCATTGCGAGTAGAGTTGAAGAGGTTCTTTCTAAAAAATAATGAATCTGGAAAAAAAGAAGGTATTGCTTCATATTTGTTGTGCTCCTGATGCGACCATCCCCTGGCCTGCGTTGGCAGAAGAAGGGTATGATGTTACAGGATACTTTTATGGCCATAATATCCATCCTGTAGAGGAATATATCCAGCGCAGAGTGGCTGTGGAACGCCTTGCCTCTCTGCTTTCTTGCCCTGTAGTTATAGAGGAATACAATCCGGAAGAATGGTTTCGTAAAGGAGCTTTATTAGCTCATGAGCCAGAGGGAGGGTATCGTTGTGCTCTCTGTTTTACCCTTCAGCTTCTGGGCGCGGCTCAGGCTGCTTTGCAGAATAAGTGTTCTTTTCTCTGTACCACCTTGACCATCAGTCCTCATAAAGATCCAATACGAATTAATAACATTGGTGAAGGTGTGGCCAGACGTTACGGTTTAACTTGGCTTCATCGCGTGTGGAGAAAAAATAACGGCTTTGTTCGGTCAGTTCAAGCAAGTCGAGCCATGAGGCTTTATAGGCAATCCTATTGTGGGTGTCTCTATAGCTTGCGAAAGGAAGGGAGATGACCTCCATGGAGAGTGAAGGCAAGCCATTATCAGTGGGCAAGCTTCCTCCAGATATTCTCGAACGCCACATATTGCAATACTCCGGAGCCTTTCGCCCCGACGTTCTCGTGGGTCCTGGCATAGGAGAAGATGCCTCCCTCATCCGTTTCCCGGAAGGGAAATTACTGGCAGTGGCGTCTGATCCTATAGTGGGAGCTACGACGGGGGCCGGGACGTTCCTGGTTCATATCAATGCTAATGATATAGCATGTAAGGGAGGGGATCCGGCCTATTTTATTGTTACTCTCATTATACCGGTAGAGATGGGACTCCCTTTTGCGACGTCGGTAATGGAAGAAATAGATACGGCATGTAAGGAGTTGGGGATTGCGGTTATAGGCGGACATACGGAGTTTACCGACCGCTATAAAAAACCTGTAATAGTAGGAACAATGCTAGGTCCAACCTCATATCTTTACCGTGCTACAGATATTCGTCCTGGAGATGGGGTTATTATGACGAAACATGCGGGCCTTGAAGGCATGTCTATTCTTGCCCATGACAGACCAGATCTGTTACAGAGAGTGCTTTCAACTTCAGAGATAGAGACAGTAGCTTCATGGCTCTCATCTGTTTCTATTCTTGAGGATGCACAGACAGTCCGTGATTTGGCCCGCTTTATGCACGACCCTACAGAAGGAGGTCTTTTCGGAGGGCTTGCAGAAATTTGCCGTTTAAGTGGTCTGGGGCTGGAACTTCAGGCAGAGGCGATACTGGTGCACCCTCTTACCCGAAAAGTACACAAAACTCTTCAGTTCGATATTTTTCATCTCATATCTTCTGGTGTTCTTGTAGTGGTTGTTCCAGAAGAGCATATATCTACGGCTTTGAAGCGATTTGAAAAACGGAATATTCCATCAGCCTTTATAGGCACCGTAGTAGAAGGGCCTGGAAATTGTCGTTTCGACACCACAGAGGAACTTTGGCGGCTGCTGGATTTATAAATAGGAGGGATTTCGTGATAACGGACAATGTTCTCAATAGGACAGAGCGTTTACGACAACAGATGAACTCTATGGGGCTTGATGCCGTTGTTTTGATGGTTTCTGAAGGAGCCAACTGGCAGAGTGTCTATTACATTTCTGGCTTCAGGGGAAGCAGTTCCGGGGTGGTGGTAACTGAAAAGGACGCATTCCTCATTACTGACGGGCGCTATCTTTCTCAGGCTTCGGAACAGTCACCCTATACTTTAGTGACGCAGGGATCTCGCACGATGCTTGAAGCTGTATGTGAGCTTTTAAAGGATCAAAAATGTCATCGAATCGGTGTGGAAAAAGATATAGTCTCCATTAGAAATTTTGAGAAAATGAGCGCTATTATGTCTCTTGTAGAGTGGTATGATACCTCCTCTATCCTGCCTCTTCTACGCAGAACAAAAGATTCCTCAGAGGTAGACTCTATTCGAAAGGCTGGACAGATTGCCAGCGATGCATATCGGGAGGTTTTGGGGCACGTGTCTTTGGGCATGACAGAAAAAGAGTTCGAGGCCCTTCTTGAATATACAGTTAAGAAACTTGGAGCAGAGGGCGGGTGGGGGAACCATAACTTTATAGTGGCTTCTGGCGCTCGTAGCGCACTGCCCCATGGAGCACCTACCGACAAGGCCTTTCAGAGCGGGGATTGGGTGACTGTAGATTTTGGAGCCATGGTGAACGGGTATCTTTCTGACATTACAAGGAACTTTTGTTTGGGAGCTCCCAATGAGAAGGCCAGAGAAATCGAGAGCCTATTGCTTCGAGCTCACAGAGAAGCTGCACTGGCCTTGAAACCTGGCGTGAGTGGACGAGATATTGATGCTATCGCACGTCGAATTATTGTCGAAGAGGGGTATGGGGAGCAATTCTCTCATGGCCTCGGCCATGCTCTTGGCCTTGAAATTCATGAAAATCCAAGGCTATCTCCTCTCTCTCATGATATTCTTCAGGTTGGCGATGTGGTAACAGTAGAGCCTGGCGTCTACTTCCCTGGCGTTGGCGGTATGCGTATTGAAGACGATTACCTTATTACAGAAACAGGAGCAGAGCGGATATCTGGCGATCTTCAGCAAGAATTAGCAGTTCTTTAGTTCGAAAAGAATGGAGTTTGGGGAGGGATGGACTTATTCCAAGTTGCTTTTTTAATAAGGCCATAGATATAATGAACGTGAATTCTGAAACTCCATTTTTAAGGAGGGGGACCATATGGAAAAATATGTCTGCACAGTATGTGGGTATGTGTATGACCCTGCAGAGGGAGACCCTGATGGCGGAATTGAACCGGGAACAGCTTTCGAAGATCTTCCTGAAGATTGGGTGTGTCCCGTTTGTGCTGTAGGGAAGGATATGTTCGAGCCAGAAGAATAGTTTTTCGGCTTGTTTAAAGAAAAGGGAAAAGAGAGGGATATGAAATACGCCCCCAACGTTGTGTTGAGTGCCAACTTTTAGGGAGCTAAACATTTCCCCTCTCTTTTTTTCTTGACATCTTCCTCCATATCTTTATAATGATCCAGTAATGAACATTGGTTACTATTTTTTATTTCATGGAACTAGTGTTTAAAAGAGGAGGATCAATAATAATGAAAAAATGGTTTGTAATGTGTCTTTCGCTGCTGTTGCTTTTTGTGGGAACTTCAGGTGCTATGGCTGAGTCTGTATTGGATAAAGATGTAATAGTTGTGGGGACAGAGTCCACATTCCGGCCCTTCGAGTTCCGCAATGTTCAGAACGAGGTTGTTGGCTTTGATATTGATCTGATCAATATGATCGCAGAGAAATTGGGAAAAGAAGTAAAGATAGTTGACGCTTCTTTCGATTCTCTTATTCCCTCTCTTTTGACAAAGAAGATCGACATTATAGCTGCCGGGATGAGCGCTACGCCGGAGCGAGCTAAAAGAGTGGCTTTTTCCGATGTTTATTATATTACCCCTTCCGCTGTAACAGTGAAGACAGAAGTTGAAAACATCACTAAAGAAGAAGACCTTTTAGGGAAGATAGCTACGGTTCAGATGGGGACTATCCAGGATGAATACGTATCGAAGCTTGATTTGAAAGAAGTCAAGAGATTCTCTAAGACTGACGATGCTTTTCGTGAAGTTCTTCTTGGGCGGGCCGATTTCGCAGTTATAGACGGAACAGTGACGAAGGAAAATTTAAAAGAGAATAAAGATTTTATAGGGAAGCTTAAAGTTGTTATGCAGCTTCGAATCGATAAAGGTATGGCTCTTGCCATGCGGAAAGACGATCCGACGTTTGCAGAGGCTGTCAACAAGGTCCTCGCAGATCTCAAAGAGTCTGGTGCCCTTGATGAACTGGAGAAAAAGTGGGTAGAAGAGTAGTGGTAACGGAGTAGGCGCATAGAAGAGAGAATAAAGTTTTCTTTACACAAGCGTGCATTGAAAGACAAAGGTAAAGCCCCTGGCAGAAGCTGTCGGGGGCTTTTTCATGCAGAAAAAATCCACTGTTTTTGAATTGTGAACATGTATGGTGGCTTTATAAATCGTTCTCTATTTCTGAGATGATATGTTGAGCAATATCTAAAAGCTCCGCCTCTGTGAGATTTTTACTTTCAAGGTTCAATGTGGTTTGCTGAGGAAGCTGCACGGAAAGAGCGGGCCCTACATGTGGATAGACTTCAAGCAATGCCCTGTATTTCCCCACAGTGAGAGTGCGATATGTGGCGCCGAATCCAAGAGGGCGATCATCTTTTTCAACGTCTTTTTGCGGTATGTAAAGGTCTCCTGCGCCAGGGCCGGAGAGAAGATTTATTTCCAAACGTCTCCCGCCGGGAGCAAGGTATGTCCGCTGAAGCCATATGCCATGACTCTTAGAAGAATCTACTAGTTCTTTCGAAAAAAGAGAACCGCTTGTCCATCCATCCAAGTCTGGAAGGGCAGATGGCAGAGCCCATCCTTTTCCGACGAAAAGAAAAATGGAGAGAAAGAGTAGTAGTATCGTTTCCCACATCCTCCTGGCGGATGGAGCTATGAACAAAATTTTCATGGCGAACCCCTACTTTCTTATAGTTTCGCATATACTCAAATACATTGTACGGTAATTTAGGAAATGAAAAAAGGGGCCCGAAGGCCCCTCCGTGAATCACAAGTGCTCTACAGATATCTTGCTAAGCCAAGCTCTTTGACTTTCCTCTCTGTAGGGACCCCGTTTTCGTCCCAGCCTCTTGTTTCATAGTAGAGTGGGAGCATTTCATGAAGACGATTGACGCGCCCTTTCATGGGACCTTCAGGGATAGGATCATAGAGGAGCCGCGGTGGAAGAGTATCGTCTGTTTCGGAAAGGCCTGCCTTCAAATTGAAAATTCGCTCGAGGTTCCAGATCCTTTCGCCGGCTTTCATAAAGGTTTCTTCCGTGTAATCTACGCCAGTCACGGCGGCGAGTTGAGGGGCTATATCTCCGGCACCAAGGGCGAAGGTAGTAAAAAGGCACATGCCAGAAGAATCCAGAGCTGCTGTGAGATCTTGAAAAGCTTTCAACCATACGGGTTTGTTCTCTGTTTCTTCAGGGTCTATTTTTTCGGGAGCGCCGAGAATTTCCGGGGATGTCAGATAGCCTCGAACGTGACAGCCGCCTCGATTAGAAGTGGCGTACTCTAAGCCCATTCCTTGAAGAGCGCGGGGGTCGTATGCTGGCATCTCTTGCTTTTTTACAGTCATGGAAAGTTCTGGATGTCCATATTTTTCAGCAAGCCTCCATGACCCTTCTGCTATTTCGTCTCCAAACCCTCGCCGATATGCCGTATCCTCGGTAAGGCGAACCATGGCTTCCGCATTGCCGAAGCGAAGATCCCAGCCAGTCTGATCTCGTGAGAGGACTCCCATCTCGTAAAGTTCCATGGCACAAGCTATTGTTGATCCCAGAGTGATAGTGTCCATCCCCAGTTCATTGCAGATAAAATTAGCTTTTACTATGGCATCCAAATCGTCAATTCCACACGCTGGACCAAAAGACCATGTGCTTTCATATTCAGGACCTTCACCTTGGCCGATATAGGCGCCCCCGCTTTTGGCGACTCGCCCGCATCCAACAGCACATCCCATGCATCCTTTGTTGGTAATAAGATTTTCCTTATTGAAAGTTTCGGCACTTACGCGATCGGCCCCTTCAAAAACGGCCTCCTGAAAGTTTCGGGTAGGCAAGCCACCAGCAGAATTGATGATGCCTACGAGAACATTGGTGCCAAAAGTGGGCAAGCCTCCAGAAGTGACAGGGTGATCCTTAAGTTTTTTTCGAGCTGCCGCGACAGTTTCAAAGACTCTGTCTCTATGGGCAACCTGTACGCCTTTCGTTCCTCTCACGACAATAGCCTTCACCATTTTAGAACCCATAACCGCGCCAACTCCCGAGCGGCCTGCAGCCCTATCCTTTTCGTTCATAATGCAGGCGAACTTTACGAGATTTTCTCCGGCAGGGCCGATACAGGCTACTTTGGCTTCCGAGTCGGTCTCGTTGAGAAGATCGTCAGTAACTGTATGAACATCTTTCCCCCAATGTTTCGCTGCGTCTCGAATTTCTATGTTATCGTTATAAATATAGATGTAGACAGGAGCAGAAGCTCTCCCCTCCAGAATGATCATATCGAAACCTGCATATTTGAGCTCGGGACCCCAGAAACCGCCAGAATTAGAGGCGGCGATGGTTCCTGTGAGAGGACCCTTAGTCACCACATCATATCGGCCTGAGGACGTAGAGAGTGTGCCGGTAAGGGGGCCAGTTGCGAAAATCAATTTGTTCTCTGGGCTGAGAGGGTCTATTGAAGGGGGCACTTCATCTATGTAATATTTAGTTCCTAACCCCCTCGCTCCAATGTAGTTATGGGCGTCTTCTACCTGGAGAGGCTCGAAAGAATAGGTTCTGCGAGAGAGGTCAATGCGCAATACTTTCCCCATCCATCCGTACATTATTGTCTCACCTCTTCTTCTATCGCTGCAAATTTGGCAGCATAGGCCCGTTTCTTTTCCAGATTATCCTTTTCCGCTGGTACGTACTGAAGAGCTTCGGTGGGACAGAATCGTACGCACTGAGGATCGCCTTCACATTCCGTGCATTTAAAAGCACTTTTCCCTTCAGGACTATAGGAAATATTGCCGAAGGGACAGGCTATCACACACATACGACATCCAATACACCGTTCAGAGTGTACCTTGATGACCCCAGATTGAGGATCTTTTTCCAGAGCGCCTGTTCTGCAAACAGAAGCGCACGGAGCATCTTCGCATTGCAAACAGGTCAACGGGACATGTACTCCGAGGTCGAATCGAAAGACTTTGATTCGAGCCAAGGCTGGACGACATTCCCCTTCTTGTGACAAGGAGCAGGCTACTTCACAACTGCCACATCCAATACAACGATCTGGCGAAATGAGCAGTACTTTCATCATTTTCTTTTCCCCCTCCATTCAAAAATGATCAGCACGGAATCCCCGTTATTCTTTTGCTGTTTCGAGAAGGGCCATAGCCCTTGCTTCCATTTTTCGAAGGCATGAAGGACAATATATTCCAACATGTTCCTGTAGCTTTTGATTCATTTGCAGGCATGTTGCTGCTTGTATCTGCTCTTGTGTAGCGAAAGCCTTACCACATGATTGACATTGGACGAGCTGAAAGGTTTTGCCCCATAGCGTGCGCATTTCCTGCGTATCTATCTTTTTTATAAAACCGGTAGGACAAACTTCTGCACAAGCACCACATCCTGTGCAGTCTTCAGGAGATGCATGGAAGGCGGGGCCCACTTCTCGTAAGTGGCCACGATGGCTGAAGTCCAGGCATCCCACACCTTCTGTTTCGCAGGCCCGGACGCAGAGGCCGCATAGGATACAGTTAGGAGTCGCTGCTTCTGTTGTTTCTTGAGGCACTTCAAGATCGTATTGAGAACAAAGAGCCAGTAGATCTGGCGTATGAGGAGTTTTTTTTATAAAGAGAGACAGGACGAAACGCCGCAGGTTCCGAATTTTTTCCGTATCGGTATAAATCTCCAACCTTTCTGTGGTAATGGGGTAGGAACAGGCCATTACTACGTTTCTTCGTCCACGATGAATGACCTCTACTGAACAGAGGCGGCAATTCCCATCAGGAGGAAGCCCCGGATGAAAGCAGAGGGTGGGGATAGGGATATGAGCCATGGTTGCTGCCTCAAGGATAGTGGTTCCAGGAGCGACATGGAAGGGGGCCCCATTAAACGTTACGGAGATCATGATTTATCCCTCCCTTTTGCTGTGGCTGCACACTCTTCGTGTACGGGGGATATGTGTATGGCATTAAACCGGCACATGTCCAGACAAGTGCCGCACGTAATGCATTTATCAGCATGGATAACTCGAATGTCCCGATCTTTACCCGTAATAGCTGAAGCTACGCAATTTGCCTGGCAGGCCCCACATCCAATACATTTGCTTCGTATGATTGAAGGGGTATACATTCTGCTACAGACACCAGCCCGGCAAAAGTGTTGATTTTCATGCTCTTCATATTCTTCGGGAAAGTACCGAAGGGTAGATAAAACTGGGTTGGATGCAGTCTTCCCCAATCCGCACAAGGCCGTGTCAGGCAGAAACTGGGCAATGGTTTTGAGACGCGACGTATCTCCCTTTTCTCCTCGTCCTTCTGTGAGGCGATGGAGGATGGTTTGCATTTCCACAAGCCCCTCTCGGCAAGGGGCACATTTCCCGCAAGACTCTGTAACTAAAAAATCAATAAAGTATCTGGCTACATCTACCATACATGTGTGATCGTCCATAACGATCATTCCGCCAGATCCCATCATAGACCCCACCCCTGCAAGGCGATCGAAGTCTACAGGGAGGTCCAATAGGGATTCTGGAATGCACCCTCCAGAAGGGCCGCCTGTCTGGACGGCTTTGAGGGAGCGATTTTTGAGAATGCCTCCGCCTATATTGAAAATAATGGAGCGGAGGGGGGTTCCCATGGGGACCTCTACAAGTCCGCTATTTTTTATTTTTCCAACGAGGGAAAAAATTTTGGTTCCAGGACTTGCCTCCGTTCCATATTGGCGGAACCAGGATACGCCTTTATCTATAATGGCTGGGACATTTGCCCATGTCTCCACATTATTCAGCACGGTGGGATGACCCCAAAGCCCTTTTTCAGTGGATCGGATGTATTTAACTCGGGGAACACCTACACGTCCTTCGATAGAGGCCATGAGGGCTGTAGATTCTCCACATACAAAAGCCCCCCCTCCCCGGTAGAGTTCTATGTCGAAAGAGAAGCCCGATCCCAGAATATTTTTACCCAGCAATCCTGCTTCTCTTGCGTCGCGTATGGCCATTCCCAAGTGCTTTACAGCGAGAGGGTACTCGTTTCGCACATATATAAACCCTTTCTGTGCTCCAATGGCAAAGGCGCCAATAGTCATACCTTCTATAATGCAGTATGGGTCTCCTTCCATAAGGCTTCGGTCCATAAAAGCTCCCGGATCCCCTTCATCTCCGTTAGCTACAACATAACGAAGGGGATCTTCTGCGTTTCGGGCGGCTTGCCATTTTCTTCCTGTGAGAAATCCCCCTCCGCCACGCCCTCTCAGTCCGGAATCTATGATAGTTTGCACAATATGCAGTGGAGTTATGGACAGCGCTTTGGCGAGGCCTTTATAGCCCCCGACGGCAATATAATCGTCAATTTTTTCGGGGTTGATTGCTCCTGAATGACGAAGGGCGATACGAGTTTGATGAGCATAGAAAGGAACATCTTTATCAGAAATAGCGAATTTCTTGGTATTAGGATCTCGGTAGAGCAGATGCTTAACAACATTCCCTTTCAGAATTGTTTCTTCCACGATTTCCGGAACGTCTTCCGGGCGAACTTTCTGGTAAAAAATATTTCCAGGCTCCACAGAGACGAGGGGGCCGTGCTCGCAGAATCCGTGGCAACCAGTGGAGTTAACAGAAATATCCACCTGGAGACATAATCCCCTCTCCAAAGCCTCTTTTTTGAAGGCTTCATATACTTTTTGACTCCCGTTGGCCAGACAGCCGGTTCCAAAACATATACGTACACATGGCATTGTGCACTTTTCTTTTTTTTGTTGTTGCAGCAACTGGCAGTAGCTCTCAAGATCAGCAGGTTGAAGGAATTTCATGGTCCATCTCCTCCAGCATGGTTGCGACTAAGGCAGGCGTCATTTGCCCGTAGACTTTTTCATTGACCATAATGACAGGCGCCAAAGCACAAGCGCCAAGGCAGTTTACTGTCTCTAATGTAAAGCGTCTGTCTGGCGTTGTCTCTCCTACTGAAATATTCAATCTTTTTTCCACTTCGCGGAGAATGAAAGCTCCCCCTCGCAAGTGACAGGCTGTTCCGCCACAAATTCGGATAGTCTTTTCCCCTCGGGGAGTCAAGCTGAAGGCTTTGTAGAAAGTCCCCATACTATAAACACGGCTTTCTGGAATATTGAGATACGCTGCTGTTTTTTTCATGGCAGAGATAGGCAGATAACGAAAAGCTTTTTGTATGTCTTGCAGAATAGGCAGCAGAAAACGAGGTTCTCTGGGATAGGAAGAGAGTATGACATCAGTGTCTCTCTCGCCCCGGTTGGTGTCGTCAGAAGGCAACACTACATTTAGATCTGTCAATGAAAGTCCCCCCTTCGCCAACTTTCTGACAACTCTTTATATATTGTACAACTACTGGGGGTTTTGTCATATATTTTTTGTTGGTTGTTTTTACGCAGAATAGTGTAAAACAGGAAGTTTTGAGGGCACTCTCTTCCTTGTACAACAAGGTCAACTCATAGTGGGGTAGATTATTCCTTCCTTTTAAAGAAAAAGAAAGGATTTTTTGGAAAAGCACAGTTGACAAAAACATGTTATGATTTTTCAATTGGACAGATGTAGAAAAATAAGAATAGCTTCTTCGGGAGGAGTTTTTGTGTACGGTTTTACTTTAAAAGTTTACGGCTGTCAAATGAATGTTTACGACGGCGATAAGTTGCGAACGGCCTTAATTCAGCAGGGATGGGTGGAAGTTCCTGAAGAAAAGGCTGATCTGGTGATTTTTAATGGTTGTAGCATACGGGCTAAAGCGGAGCATAAGGTTTGGAGCGAACTGGGGCGATATGGCGAGCAGTGGGACTCTCAACAGAAACCTTATGTAGCTGTAACTGGATGTATTGCCCAGCGTCTAGGTTCCGCTATGATGGCGCGTTTCCCATGGGTGCGTCTTGTGGGGGGGCCTCGTCATATAGGGGAGTTGCCTGATGGTGTGGCCCGGGTTATGAAGGGAGAAAGAGTTGTTCTTCTCGACGAGGATCCACGGGCTTTTGTGGATTTGAACGTCCCGCCGATAGAACGGGTTAATCCCTGGAAGGCCTATGTAACCATAGCTCATGGCTGTGATAATTTTTGTACGTACTGCATAGTTCCCTACGTGAGAGGCCGTTTTGTTTCCAGACCTCCTCAGGCTATACTGGAAGAAGTTCGTGGACTTGTCTCAGATGGCGTCAAGGAAGTGACTCTTTTGGGACAGAATGTAAACAGCTATGGTCAGGATTTTAAGAACGGATACACCTTCTCGTCTCTTCTGCGAGATGTGGCGGCCATAGAAACCTTGCCCCTCATTCGCTTTGTCACATCCCATCCAAAGGATTTCACAAAAGACATTGTGGATGTTATGGCGGAAAATCCTGCAAAAATATGTCCGTCGATTAATTTACCTATCCAGTCGGGGAGCGACCGTGTTTTGCAGCTTATGAACAGAAAGTATTCTCTTGCCCAATATCGTGAAACGGTCTCTCTTATTCGTTCAGCCCTTCCAGAAGTAGGCTTGACGAGCGATTTGATTGTGGGGTTCCCAGGGGAGACGGAAGAGGATTTTCAAGCGTCTATCGCTGCTCTGAAGGAATTCCGTTACGATCTCGTTCATACGGCGGCCTATTCTCCACGGGAGGGGACTGTTGCCGCTGATATGGAAGACCAGATTCCACAAGAGGTAAAAATGGAGCGGTTGAATATGGTAAACGATCTTCAATCTTCTATAGCCGCAGACATTAACCGTGGCTGTGTGGGGAAAGAATATGTGCTTCTCATAGACGATAAAGCTCCGAAAGGGGCGGGGTTAGTGCAAGGTCGAACTCCTTCCGATAAAGTGGTTATCATCGAAGGGCCCCAAAACCTTATAGGTCACTTTGCTAAGGTGGTTATTACCGGGGCAGAAAATTGGTGTCTTTACGGAGAGGTGCTGGACGTCGTTGACTAGAGATCAAGGGAAGGCTCTACTTTTTTTTGCGGGAGGAATACTCTGTCTCCTCCTTGCAGGCTTGTTAATCGTTACTTTTTCAGGACGTTGGCAGGCCGGTGCTCCCACAGTAGTTGCGGGGCCACTTCCCCTTTCAGTAGAGAAAAAAGATGTACGGGATCTTACAGATCGAGAGGATCTCGAAGGAGTGCATTCCGCTGTTCCGGGGGAAGAGTGGGTTGTTTATATCACGGGCTGCGTTCAGAAACCTGGAGTTTATCACGTAGCGCCAGGCTCTCGTTTTTACCATGTGGTAGACCTGGCAGGTGGCTTTTCATCGGCGGCAGATCCTGAAAAAGTTAATTTGGCAACTCGCCTTGAAGATGGAATGCATATCCATATTCCCTCTCAAAGTGAAAAAACGGAGGAAGAGCAGACACCCGCGGCTTCTTTGGGGGGATTAGCTCCTTCTAATCAGAAGAAAATCGATATTAATCGGGCCTCAGAACAGGAATTAACAGTGTTGCCTGGAGTAGGCCCCAGCACTGCAGCATCCATAATTGCCTATCGAGAGGCAAGTGGACTTTTTACATGTGTAGAAGATTTATTACGAGTTCGAGGTATAGGGCCGGTGAAGTTCGAGAAAATTCGTCCCCTTGTAACGGTTTCTCCATGACAGTTCTTGGGAGAGCTCCAGTTCTTTGCCCCTTTGCTGGAGTTTGTGTGGCTCTTATTGCACAGGATCTTGGTGTATCTCTGCCCCTTCTCCCCCTTTTGTCCGTGCTTTCTGCGGGAGCTCTTATTCTTTGTTGGACTGTTGACAGGTCTCCGGGATATTGGGCTTTTTTTGGTGGGATTATGGCTATTACGGCTCTAGCCTCCCTTGTTATTTGCCGACGAGTACCAATTTCCACTACGTTCTTACCGCAGGAATATGGCAAATGGAAGGGGTATATAGTCTCAGAACGTTCCTGGGGAGGACGGAGAGCGGCGCTTGTGAAAACTCCGAAAGGGATCTTTTTAGCAAAGGTCTCCCCTCGAAAAGAACTTGTCGCTGGCCAGAAAGTGGAGATGGAGGGACGAATTCTTTCCTTGCCCCATTCAGATAAGGGCTCTTTTAGGGAAGATCTCTATTGGCGGGCTCGGGGAGCTGTGGGAGAGATAATGCCTGCTCGTCTTACCGTTGTTGGGCGGTGTTCTTGGTTTCATGTGGCTCGGTGGCGAAATCTTATTTCGAAGAGTATCCTGTTGACATTGCCATCCCGTACGCGAGCGTATCTTTTGGCAGCATGGACAGGCATGAAAGATCCAGAACTAAAATCTTTCCATGAGCGGTGGGGAACGAGCCATCTGCTGGCTGTTTCCGGATTCCATGTAGCTATTTTTGCCGGGGGGATCTCCCTCCTTCTTCGTCGCAGTAAGGGACACGTCTGGGGGACGTCTCTATTTTTGTGGCTTTATGTTTTTTTAACAGGAGCTGCCGCAAGTGCTGTGAGGGCAGCATTAATGATGCAGATAGCTCTTTTAGGTCACGTTCGTGGCCGTCCGGTACGCCCTTTAAATTCAGTATCCCTGGCAGGCCTCCTATTACTGCTCTGGCGGCCGTGGTGGTTTTGGGATCTGGGGTGGCGGTTATCTGTGCTTGCAGCCTATATTATTGCTGCGGCTCTGGAACGTAATCTTACTCGTGGTTGGCTGCTTTCTGTAGGGCCTTTGATTTGGGGGACCACTCTCCCTTTGGTAGCCACGATCTTTGGATCAGTTCCGTTAGCTGGCCTTTTGATCAACCCTATAGCCGGGCCTGTATTTGGTTTTCTTTATCCTTTCGCGTCCCTTATGGCTTTGCCAGCCCTTGCGGGTATTCCGGGAGGAAGATGGGTGGCATATGGAGCTGAGGGTCTTTTTATCCTCTGGGAATATGTTGCTGATTTTCTGGCAACCCTTGTCCCGTGGAGAGCGACCTGGAATCCGTTATGGGACATATTGGCCTTTGGGATGCTTCCCATGATCACAGGTCGGGCTCTTTCCCTTTCATGGAAGAGAACGATGTCAGTCGCTTTATCATGGCAACTTTTTTCCATACTGTTATGGAGATAAAATATTATTAAAAGAAAAAACCGAGAGACACATAGATATTTGGGAGGAGGCAGTGGCATGCTGTTAGTCCTGGATGTAGGAAATACCACAACGGTAGTGGGTATATATAAAGGGGAGGAGCTTTTGGCTCACTGGCGGCTTATTTCAGAACGTCATACCTCTGATGAGATAGGCATTTATCTCCTTAACTTGCTGAACATAGCTGGAATTAAACCAGAGAATATAAAAGGAGCTATATTATCGAGCGTTGTTCCAGCTTTGGATGTGGCCATACGAGAGGGAATTTATAATTATTTTCATTTAGATTGTGTCAAGGTCTCTTCAAAATTAGATCTCGGCATGGAAGTTCGTTATGGAGCGCCTCTGGAAGTAGGTGCCGACCGTCTTGTGAATGCGGTGGCAGGAAAGGCTCGTTATGGAGCGCCCTTGATTGTGGTGGATTTCGGTACGGCCATTACTCTTGATGTTTTGTCGAAAGATGGCGCCTATCTTGGCGGAACAATTTCACCGGGGCTTATTTCCGGAATGGAGGCTCTCTTTGGCCGTACTGCGAAACTGCCCCAAGTATCTCTCGAAGCGCCTTCTTGTGTTATTGGGAACAATACGATGGAATCTATTCAGTCGGGGATCATTTATGGGAATGCCGGACTTGTCGATTTCTTAGCCCGCAAGATATGGGAGGCGTTGGGTGAGACGTGTCTCGTAGTTGCTACTGGAGGCCATTCAGAAGCTATAGGAAAAATATCAGAAGTGATAGGGAAAGTTGATCCGTGGCTTACTTTGGAAGGATTGCGTATTATATATGAAAGAAACGTGCCAAGTAAAGAATAAAACCTTTGGAGGACTACGAACTATAGGAGGAATTCCCCTGGATTCTCCTCTTATTTTGGCCCCTCTAGCTGGCGTAACAATTCCGCCGCTCAGGCTCTTTTTTAAAAAAATTGGAGCCGCGGCTGTCCATACAGAAATGGTGAGTTGTTCCGGACTGATACGGGAGAATGAGAAGACGTCTCGTATGCTCTCTATTTGTCCTGGCGAGCAGCCCACAATCTTACAGCTTTTTGCAGGGGATGTGGAAACGTTAGTTCGAGGAGCAGAGAAGGCCCTTCATAATGCTCCAGACCGCTTCGCAGCCCTAGGCATTAATATGGCATGCCCTATGCCGAAAGTGTTGAAAAAAGGGGCGGGTTCCCGATTACTTGAGTTCCCCGACAAGGCTGTATCCATGGTGGAGGAACTGAAAAAAATGGGCCTGCCAGTGTGGGTAAAAATAAGAATATGTCCCGAGTTTTTACCATATTCGACATCTTATTTTTGTGAGGAACTTCTTCGTGCAGGTGCTGATAATATATGTCTCCATGGTCGGACTCCTGCACAGCGATATTCTGGAACGGCAAATAGAGAAAAAATAGCTGAAATAGCCCATTCTTTCCCCGGGTATATAAGCGCGAGTGGAGATGTTTTTTCGGTAGAAGACGTAGAAAAGTATCTCGAAGCAGGGTGTGTTACGGTTTTTATTGCCCGAGGAGCACTGAAAGATCCCTTTATCTTCCCTCAAACACTGGCAGCTTTGGGCTTTTCGGTGGATAATAGATTGTTATGTCCCTCCATTGATTTAAAAATATCCATGATGGTTGAATTGGGGGATCATATTGCAGAAGAGACCAGTCCAAGACTGGCTGAAATATTAGTAAAGCGGCTTCTCTCAGGTATGTTTAAAGGAACCCCAGGAATAGCTGAATTCCGACGGGAGAGCGCCGGCATTCACGGCTGGAAGGAAATGAAACAACTGATGGGCAGCTGCGGGCACTATCTTGAAAGGAGAGAAGTAATGTGTCGGCCAATGTAGATACGAAGACAGATCAGACAGCTCTTCCCGAAGAGGAAATATTCCGTCAGCGGAAAGACAAACTTGAAAGGTTAAAAGAGGAAGAAGGATATAATCCGTACCTCGTTGAGCGGTGGAATCGAGAGGATATTTTAAGTGCGGTACGTAAACGTTTTGACCATTTGGAGATAGACCAGAGTGACGAAGAAGTACGTCTCAAGGTAGCTGGTCGAATTATGACTTTGCGCAAGCATGGGAAGGCCATGTTTGCCAATCTGCAAGATGAAACGGATACGATGCAGCTTTATTTCCAGCTTAATGCAATGGGAGAAGAATCCTACGAGTTTGCTAAGAAATGGGTGGATAGCGGAGATTTTGTAGGAATCGTAGGATATCCCTTTAGAACTCGTCGCGGAGAATTGACCTTATTGGTTACAAAATGTACGCTGCTCTCTAAATCCCTTCGCCCGCTTCCGGAAAAATGGCATGGGCTTAAAGATACGGAGGTTCGCTACCGTCAGCGCTACCTTGACCTTATGGTGAACCCAGATGTGCGGGAAAACTTCAGGAAACGATCAGCGATTATTGCCTCTATAAGAAAAACGTTGACAGATCATGAAACCCTTGAAGTGGAAACTCCCATCCTCTCACTTTTGGCGGGGGGTGCGAATGCCCGTCCCTTTAAAACCTTCCATAACGCTTTAGGAGTGGAAATGTACCTGAGAATAGCTACGGAGCTTTTCTTAAAGCGGTTAATTGTGGGTATGTATGGCCGAGTTTTTGAAATTGGTAAAAATTTCAGGAACGAAGGAATCGACACAATGCACAACCCCGAATTCACCGCTATGGAAGTGTATTGGGCCTATGCCGATTATAATGACATGATGGATCTTACGGAAGAAATTATTCGCAATGCCGCTCTTGCCGTAGGAGATATGACAGTGAATTATCAGGGCGTAGAATTGGATTTCGGCAAGCCTTTCCGAAGGGCTACAATGCTTGATTTAGTGAAGGAATATGCTGGCGTGGACTTTAATACTATTACGAACGATGAAGACGCACGGCGGATAGGGACTGCCCATGGAGTAGAGTTGAAGGGGACGGAGAGCCGTTTTGGGGTCTTGAACGAAATGTTCGAGACTTTTGTTGAAGACAAACTGATTCAACCTACTTTTGTTATAGGGCATCCTACTGAAATTTCCCCATTGGCGAAGCGCGATCCCGAGAACCCTGATTACACTCATCGTTTTGAACTTTTCATCTGTGGGTCTGAAGTAGCCAATGCCTTCAGTGAGCTCAACGATCCTATAGACCAACGGGAGCGATTCCTCGATCAGCTGCGGAAGAAGGAAGCGGGGGACGAAGAAGCTCACGTCTTTGACGAAGATTTTATTAATGCAATAGAATATGGTTTGCCTCCCACTGGCGGCCTTGGGATTGGTATCGACAGACTTGTTATGTTCCTGACGGATTCCAAGTCTATAAGGGATGTCATTCTTTTCCCCACCATGCGCCCGAAAGCATAAAGGAGGCTCTTTTGGTGGATCGTGAAGAAGCGAGGAAACGAATAGAAGCCCTTCGTGACGAACTTAATCATCACGCATATCTTTATTATGTACTTGACAGCCCTGTTGTTGAAGACGATGTGTATGACAGCCTCATTAAAGAGCTGGTCCATCTAGAAGAGCTGTTTCCAGAGTTCGACGATCCAGACTCTCCTACACACAGAGTGGGAGGGGCTGCTCTTGACCGGTTTGAAAAAGTAGTTCATGAATCTCCACTTTTAAGTCTCGATAACGCGCTATCGAAAGAGGAGCTATGGCCTTTCTTTGATCGAGTTTCTGAAGCGCTGGGGCTTGCCGGTCTGGAGTATATTTGTGAACTTAAGATAGACGGTCTTGCCGTTTCTCTTCTTTACGAAGATGGAGTTTTTGTTCGAGGGGCAACTCGTGGAGATGGCCGGATTGGCGAAGATGTAACGGCTAATTTGCGGACAATTCGCTCTCTCCCCCTTAAATTACGAGAAGCAATTCCCGGGCGTCTGGAAGTCCGTGGCGAGGTGTTAATGACGAGGGAACAGTTTGCTGCTTTGAACGAGGAGCGAGAGGAGGCGGAGGAGCCTCTTTTTGCCAACCCCAGAAATGCTGCGGCTGGAAGTTTGAGGCAGCTGGATCCTTCTGTTACGGCGTCACGAAAACTCTCGATTTTTCTTTACCACCTCATTGATCCAGAAGCCTACGGCCTTGAGAACCAGTCACAAATTTTAGTGTGGCTGCTCCGCTTAGGTTTTCCCGTACAGAAGGCCTGGTGTGTGTGTAAAGATCGAAAAGATGTAGATGGCTTCATAGAAAAGTGGCGAGAAAATCGTTTCCATCTTCCTTATGCTACCGACGGAGTGGTGGTAAAGGTCAATCAGGTGGGTCTTTGGAAGGATTTAGGCACAACGGCGAAAGCTCCTCGATGGGCCGTTGCCTTTAAATATCCGCCAGAAGAAAAAGTGAGTCGTATCTTGGAAATCGAGGTATCAGTGGGGCGAACAGGGACTCTTACTCCTGTCGCCCATCTGGAACCTGTACATTTGGCAGGGAGCATAGTCAAGCGAGCGAGTCTTCATAATGAAGATGAGATACGGCGAAAAGATGTTCGAGTTAGCGATAGGGTACGGGTTCGTAAGGCAGGAGAGATAATACCTGAAGTTGTTAGCGTAGTTTTAGAGGATAGGGACGGTTCAGAGAAAGTTTTTAACATGCCTGAAACCTGTCCAGCCTGCGGTTCTCCTGTGGTGCGGATCCCCGGCGAGGTGGCCCTGCGATGTCCGAACCGAGCGTCTTGTCCTGCCCAGCTCCGGGAAGGCATAGCTCATTTTGCGTCGAGAGCTGCTATGGACATTCGAGGGCTTGGAACGAAATTGATAGCGCAGCTTGTGGAACGGCAGATGGTCCGAAATATGGCCGATTTATTTGCTCTCCGCCGCGACGATCTCCTGACGTTAAATCGCATGGGAAACAAGTCGGTAGAAAATTTGCTTCAGGCTATTGAAAAATCTAAAAGCCGATCATTGTCGCAGGTTATGACGGCCCTTGGCATTCGCCTTGTAGGACAGAAAGTAGCCGATATTTTGGCGAATAACTTTAGAAGTATTGAGAAACTCAGAAATACGCCGGAAGAGGAGCTTTCCACTATCGATGGGGTAGGTCCTAAGATAGCTGCGTCTATCCGGGCTTTTTTTCATGACAAGGCTAACGAAGAGATGCTCCGTCACCTTGAAGAAGCGGGCGTCACTATGGCTGTTGCGGAAGAGGTAGAGGAGGGCCCTGTCCCTTTTGAAGGGAAGCGTTTTGTCTTTACAGGTGAACTTCAGTCCATGACGAGAGACAATGCCGAAGGTATTGTTAAAAAACTTGGCGGAGATTTTTCTTCGAGTGTCAGTCGAAAAACTTCTATAGTTGTGGCAGGGCCAGGGGCAGGCAGCAAGCTCCAAAAAGCGCGGGAACTTGGGGTTACGGTAATTGATGAAGATGAGTTTTTGAAGATGATACACCCATACGTGGGTGATAAATAGGAGGATTGATGATGGCTGTCGAGGCAGAAGATATCAGGCATGTAGCTGCGCTCGCCCGATTGGAGATCAGCGAAGAAGAGGTTAAAGCCATGCATCAGCATTTTGAAAAAATTATGGCTTACTTCAATCGACTTAGCGAACTGGATCTTCAGGGTATAGATGCATTTGCCTTAAAGGTAGATGAAGAGATTCCCTGGAGAGAAGATGTAGAGATAGACAGCTCCGTGAGAGAAGAGGCTCTTAACGAAGCTCCTTATCGTCATGGAGACTTTTTCAGAGTCCCCCGGATAGTAGAGGAGGAGTAAGATGGAACTCTATGAACTTTCAGCTGCTCGAATTGCTTCAGGTATTTCGTCGGGCGATTTTTCTGCCAGCGACGTTTTTGAAGCGTGTCTGAACCGGGCGCGGTCTCTGGAGACTCACATATCTGCTCTTTTGACGGTCACGGAAGAAGAGGGACGATGTAAGGCAAAAGAAATAGATGAGGCACGGGCTGCGGGGAAAGAACTGGCTCCTTTGGCAGGGGTTCCCTTCGTTTTGAAAGACAATATGTGTACTCGAGGTATTCCTACCACTTGTGCCAGCAAGATTCTTGGCCAGTGGAAGCCCCCCTATAATGCAGCTGTTTTTGACTTTCTGAACGAGGCGGGAGCCGTGCTTTTGGGGAAAGCAAATCTCGATGAATTTGCCATGGGAGGCACAACAGAAAACTCTATTTACGGCCCAACATCTAATCCGTGGGATTACGAGAGAGTTCCAGGAGGAAGCTCTGGGGGAAGTGCCGCGGCTGTGGCGGCTGGGTATGTGCCTTTTGCCCTGGGAAGCGATACAGGAGGGTCTATTCGTCAGCCTGCCTCTTTTTGCGGAGTATATGGGTTTAAACCTACCTACGGTCTTGTAAGCCGATGGGGGCTCATAGCGTTTGCTTCCTCCCTTGACCAGATCGGCCCCTTTACGCGAACAGCGGAAGATATAGCTCTTATTCTCAATACCATAGGAAAGAGCGACGAAAGAGATTCCACCTGTAGCCGACGCCCTCGGCCAGACTACACGGGCGCTCTTTGCGCAGAGTCATTAGCTGGTAAAAAAATAGGCGTGGTTAAAGAGCTTGAAGGATATGCATTGCATCCGGACATTCGCGCGACCTTCGATACAACTTTGGCTTTCTGCAAAGAATCAGGGGCGGAGATAGTGGAAATATCCCTCCCCACTACGATCGGGTATGGGCTTGCCTGCTACTATATTTTAGCGCCGGCTGAAGCCAGTTCCAACTTGGCGAGATTTGACGGCGTCCGCTACGGTCTTTCTACAGAGGCTGACTCTCTTATCGACCTCTACATGAAAACAAGGGCTCAAGGCTTGGGCCCTGAAGTAAAACGCCGGATTCTTATAGGTACGTATGTCTTAAGTTCGGGATATTATGATGCCTACTATCTCGTGGCTCAAAAGGTTCGCCAGCTGATTACCCAGGAATTTAAGTCGGCATTTGGCAGTGTGGACGCAGTCTTGTTGCCCACAGCACCGACCCCTGCCTTCAAGAAGGGCTCCTTTGAAGATGACCCAATACAAATGTACCTGACAGATGTTTTTACATTGCCAGTGAACTTGGCAGGTCTCCCAGCTCTTTCCCTCAATGGAGGGTATACGTCGGAAGGTCTTCCCATAGGCATGCAGTTCATAGCTCCGCGATGGGCGGAAGAGAGCCTTCTGTCTATTGCATCTGTTCATGAAAAAACCTTTGGTGCGGCTCCTATTGCCAAGGGAGGTGCTCGTTAATGTCTAAACTAACTTTTACCCCGGTTATCGGTCTTGAAATTCACGTGCAGCTCGCTACGAAGACAAAAATATTCTGCTCTTGCTCTACG
This sequence comes from Aminobacterium sp. UBA4908, assembly GCF_002398115.1. NCBI lineage: Bacteria > Thermotogati > Synergistota > Synergistia > Synergistales > Aminobacteriaceae > Aminobacterium > Aminobacterium sp. UBA4908. The sequence goes on along the minus strand of NZ_DHCG01000002.1, from coordinate 417,777 downwards.
GATTATATTGGGGCGGTTCCTAACACGAATGTATGCCCGGCTTGTCTTGGGTTGCCTGGTTCTCTCCCCTCCTTGAACGGGAAAGCTGTGGAATATGGAGTAAGGGCTGGTCTGGCCTTAAATTGCACAATACGGGAAGCCACGCGGTTCCATCGTAAAAATTATTTTTATGCAGACCTACCTAAAGCCTATCAGATTAGCCAGTACGACCTACCCATAGCGGAGAAGGGGTATGTTGAGATAACGACTGAGGAAGGCGGCCCTCATAAGATACGGATCACACGTCTCCATCTGGAGGAAGACGCCGGAAAGCTTGTGCATGAAGCTACAGACGGCCGACTGGCTGGAGCCGATCAGTCTTTCGTGGACTATAACAGGGGAGGCGTTCCTCTGGCGGAAATAGTTTCTGAACCAGATCTTCGTTCGGCAGCAGAGGCTAAAGAGTATGTATCAAGACTCAGACAGCTTGTGAGATATCTTGAAGTGTCTGATGGCGATATGGAGAAGGGCTCGTTGCGGGTAGACGCCAACATATCGGTGAAGTGTTCCGACGGTCGTTGGGGCGATAGAGCCGAGGTAAAGAACCTCAACTCCCTGCGGGCTTTGGAACGGGCCTTGGAATATGAATTTAAACGTCAAAGCCAGCTTTTGGCTGAAGGGAAGACTATTGTTCAGGAGACCCGCCATTGGAACGACGTAGATGGAGTGACAATGGCGACGAGAAGCAAGGAAGAGGCTCATGATTATCGCTATTTCCCTGAGCCTGACTTGCCACCTCTCATTCTTCCCAAAGGTTTTGTGGAGAAGATCAAGAGCACATTGCCCGAGCTTCCATGGGAAAAAGTGGAGCGGTTCAAAAAAGAATATGAGCTTTCGGATGTTGACGCCATGATTCTTTCAGAACATGTGGCCCTTGCCGACTTCTATGAAGCCTGTGTTCGTGCTGGAGCGACTCCTGCCCGAGCAGCGAATTGGGTCAGGACAGAAGTGCTTAGAATTTTGAACGACAAGAAAATAGAGCTTGCTGATTTCCCTGTAGCTCCTGAAATTTTAGCGAAGATTATCGCTAAAGTTGATGATAATAAAATTTCTACAACGGCAGCTCGAGAAGTTCTCGACACGATGGTGGACCGGCGTCTCTCTTTGGAGAAGGCGATGGAGGCCTGTGGTGTTCAGGAAGGCGGCATAACAGGGGCTCAGCTTGAAGAGATGGTTCAATCTGTGTTGGATAACAATAGTGATGTGGTGGAAGTTATCCGAAGCGGAGAGGACAAAAAGGGCAAGAAAAAGAAGTTTCTCCAAGGGCTTGTTATGAAAGAAGCTCGAGGGCAGGCGGATCCGAAGGATGTTGTTTCGGTTCTTGAGAAATTGCTTGGAATATAGCGTTGTGTTTGGGCAGGGTATGTGTTCCCTGCCCTTTGTTTTATTGACTATCGAATCGGCTATGCGTAAGATAAGACAGTATCATTTCAAGACTATAAAACAGCCTGAATGCTGGCCATTGAACGCTGTGGCAGTAGGGGGCATATTTGAGGAGGTAGTAGGGTATGGGAACGCGCAAACCTGAAGACATCAGAAGTATTGCCATTGTAGCTCACGGTGGAGCCGGCAAGACGTCCTTGGTGGAGGCTATGCTCTTTTCCAACGGCGATATCTCCCGAATGGGGACCATCGAAGGCGGCAACACCGTTGCAGATTTTGGTGCAGAAGAGCAGAAACGGCAGATTTCTATCAACACCGCTCTGGTAACCTTGGATCGTAAGAACAAGAGACTCTATCTTCTCGACACACCAGGTTTCGCTGACTTTATAGGCGAGATGCGTTCCGCTATGCGAGTATCTGACGCGGCATTAACAGTCGTAAGCGGTCTCCATGGTGTAGAAGTGCAGACTGGAAAGGCCTTTGAGTTTGCAGAAGATTTTGAGATCCCTGTAGTTTTCTTTGTAAGTAAGCTCGATCGTGAAAATTCTGATTTTTCTAGAACTGTAGCGGATATAAAAGAACAGTTGAGCGAAAAAGCAGCTCCTTTTTTTCTCCCAGTAGGAGAAGAGCTTTCTTTCAATGGTCTTGTAGATATACTGAAGCAGAAAGCGTACCTTTATAAAAATGACGGTTCAGGTTCTTTCTCTGAAAGTGATGTTCCCTCAGGGATGGCTGACGAAGTGGCTTCTTTGAGAGAGTCTCTTGTAGAGTCGATTGTGGAAGCCGACGACGAACTCATGATGAAGTATCTGGAAGGGGAAGAAATATCCAGCGATGAACTTATGGCTGCTGCAAGAAAGGCAATACGAGAACGGCACATTTTCCCCATCCTCCCTGGCTCTGGAACGGCCAATATCGGTGCTCACCAGCTCCTTGATTTTCTAGCGGATATGCTTCCCTCCCCCCTCGAGTCTCATCACAGAAAGGCTATGGTAGGGGAAGAAGAAGTAGAAATACAGGCAAGTCTGGATACGCCCTTTTCAGGACTTTGCTTTAAAGTAATGGTAGACCCTTATGTCGGTAAGCTCTCGTATATCAGAGTTTTTTCAGGCCACTTGGCCAGCGATGGAATTCTTTATGACGTGAATAGAGATGAAGAAGAGCGCATCAGCTCTTTTAAATTCATGAAGGGGAAAGATGGAACAGACGAAAAAGAAATTATTGTGGGTGATATTGTAGCCATTCCGAAACTTCATAGCACCCAAGTTGGCGACACAGTAAGCGTAAAAAGCCAGAATATCCAGTTCCCCCCCATTAATTTCCCTAAACCTGTTTATAGCGTTGCAGTGTTGGCCAAGAGCCGCGCTGATGAGGATAAACTTTCCAACGCCCTTCATAAAATTCTTGAGGAAGATCCAGTCCTTACCTTCGAAAAGAACCCGGAAACTGGCGATAACGTTTTGTCGGGTATGGGCGACATGCATATAGATATTGTTCTTTCTCGCATACGTGAGCGTTACGGAGTTGAACTCGAAACGAAAACGCCCCAGGTTCCTTATAGAGAGACAATACGGAAAAAAGCTGAAGCTCAGGGGAAATATAAAAAGCAGACTGGCGGCCGTGGGCAGTATGGAGACGTCCATATTCGTTACTTGCCCCTAGAGAGAGGAGCCGGGTTTGTTTTTGAAGATAAAATTGTAGGCGGTGCTGTGCCCAAAGGGTATATCCCCGCAGTGGAGAAGGGGCTTAGAGAAGCTCTGTCGAAAGGTCCTTTAGCGGGATTCCCCACGGTAGATTTTCAGGCCGAGCTTTTCTTTGGTTCCTATCACGAAGTGGATAGCTCTGAAATGGCCTTTAAAATTGCAGCATCCATGTCTTTCAAGAAAGGAATTCTTGAAGCGAACCCAGTACTTCTTGAACCCATTATGGTTGTGGAAGTTATAGTTCCCGAAGAGTACCTTGGTGATGTTATGGGCGACCTTAACAGTCGTCGCGGCCGAATATTAGGTATAGACAGCCACGGACGCTTGCAGGTCGTGAGAGCCCAGGTTCCTCTTGCGGAGATGTTTAAATACGCTATTGTCCTTCGCTCCATGACATCTGGTCGAGGAACATTCTCTATGGAGTACGACCATTATGAGGAAGTTCCGGGGGATGTTGCGAAAAAGGTTATTGCTGAGCACAAGCAGGAAGAGGAAGAAGAATAATAAGAAGCATAGAATATGGAATGTAGAAATAAACCAGAAGGGGCCTCAACGAGGCCCCTTCTGGTTTATGTACATTAATAAATGTGCGGAGGTATGCCAAGACACAGAGCTAACGGTTCTTCTGATCTTCCGAGAAGAACTTCCACATAGTCGCCTCTGCTTTTTCAGGGCTAAGAACACCTTCTGACATGACATGTTTCCATGCCCGTTCAGTTAAGGAACCAATATAGCGATCAAAATCGGCGTTCAGGCGCTTTGCTGCTATTTCTAAAGTTTCTTTACGAAACATTTCCCATTTAGCCGCTTTTCTCTCGTCTATAGACATCTTAGCGTCCCTCCTTTGTATATGCTGACGTTACTTTTTTTCTCCTGCTTTTTTTGTGGAAATATATTCGTCGATGGCTACAGCCGCTTTCTTTCCTGCGCCCATGGCCAATATGACGGTTGCGGCTCCGGTAACAATATCTCCACCAGCAAAAACCCAGTCTGGGTCTGCTTGCCCTGTCTCTTCATCGGCTTCAATGTATCCCTTCTTATTGAGCTTCAGTTCAGGGAAAGCGTTGAGCAAGACTTTATTGGGGCCTTGTCCAATAGCTTCAATAATAGTATCGGCCTCAAGGGTAAACTCACTGCCGGCAACGGGCTGAGGACGGCGACGGCCAGAAGCGTCAGGTTCGCCAAGTTCCATGCGGATACACTTGACTCCCACCAGGTTGCCCTTGTCGTCTCCTACGTACTCTACAGGGTTTGTAAGCCAGTTGAATACGACGCCTTCCTCTACGGCGTGATGGTACTCTTCAATACGGGCAGGAAGCTCTTCAAGAGAGCGGCGATAAACCACCTGCACGTTCTTCGCGCCGAGACGAAGAGCGGAACGGGCAGCATCCATAGCCACGTTTCCGCCACCTACGACAACCACTTTCTCTGACTCTTTCACAGGGGTGTCGTATTTAGGAAATTCATATCCATGCATTAAATTGATTCGGGTCAAGTACTCACTGGCAGAATACACGCCATTCAAGCTTGTTCCAGCAATTCCCATGAAATGAGGAGTTCCTGCTCCGGATGCAATGTACATGGCATCGTAATTATCACGAATTTCTTCAATGGTAACGCTCCGTCCTACGACGGTATTCGTCTGAATCTCTACGCCTAAAGCCTTAATGTTCTCAATCTCACGGCGTACGATAGCTTTAGGAAGACGGAACTCAGGAATGCCATACATGAGAACTCCGCCTGCGGCATGCAATGCCTCAAAAACAGTTACTTTATATCCCATTTTTGCCAAATCGCCAGCAACTGTCAAACTGGAAGGGCCAGAACCTACAACCGCCACTTTCCCTTTCGTCTGAGGTACGACCTTAGGTGGCTCTTTGCTGCCATGCTCAGCTTTCCAGTCGGCTATAAAACGCTCCATTTTACCGATAGAGACAGGATCATATCCCTTTATTTTCCCTACAGTGCAAACGCCTTCACACTGCTTTTCCTGAGGGCAGACACGTCCGCACACTGCAGGAAGGTTTGTGTACTGGGTAATAATCTCATACGATTCTTCCAGATTTTTTTCTCTAATAGCTTTAAGAAAAGCTGGGATATTAATGGAGACTGGGCACCCTTTAATACACGGAGCATTCTTGCACTGAAGGCACCGAGAGCTTTCTGCTACAGCCTCTTCAATGCTATAACCTATAACAACATCATTAAAATTCTTAATCCGTTCCTCAGGTGATTGCTCGGGAACGGGCAGTCTTTTAGGAGCAATATTCAACGCCATTTCCTATTCACCCATTTCAGCCTGAAATTTTTCCAAAGACATTTTTTCCTCGTCTTTGTACTGTCGCAGACGGTTCATGAACTCGTTCCAGTTCACGCCCCAACCATCGAACTCTGGCCCGTCGACACAGGCAAATCGGATCTGGTCGTTGATTGTTACTCTGCAGCCACCGCACATACCAGTTCCATCGATCATGATGGGGTTGAGTGAGACGAAAATGGGAATGTTCAATTCTTTCGCTTTGAAAGAAGCGAATTTCATCATGATAGAAGGACCAACGGCCCAAGCCTGGTCGATCTTCTCGCCACGCTCTGACAAGAGAGCCATGGCATCAGTAACCACACCCTTCATTCCTGCAGAGCCATCATCGGTAGTGATAATGAGTTCATCGGAGACTTGCTCGCACTCTTCCTTCATGATTACAAGGTCTTTATTCCGTCCGCCAAGGATGGTAATAACCTTGTTTCCCGCTTCCTTCAAAGCGCGGATAATGGGGAAGAGAGCTGCAATTCCTACTCCGCCACCAATGCCAAGCACTGTTCCATAATGCTTGATCTCGCTAGGAGTGCCCAGAGGTCCGAGAATATCAGAGAGAGAATCTCCCTCGTTCAATTCGGCAAACTCTGCTGTCGTCTTCCCTACAATCTGGAAGATCATCCTGATGAGCCCTTTCTCTCTGTCAAAATCAGCTACTGTGAGAGGAATCCGCTCACCTTTTGGGTTCGTTCTAATAATAACGAACTGTCCGGGCTGGACATGTCGCGCTACCCTTGGAGCCTCGACCCATACGTCGAACTCCTTCGGTACGACAAGCTTTTTGGAGACTATTTTGTACACTTTGTTTCCTCCTCGTTGTATCGAAGATGTACTGGGGGTAAATTTATTTGGGGTTGTGTTATCCACTCTCATCTCGATACCTTATATGTTATATTTATTTTGTCAATATAAATTATGCCACGAATCCTTCCTACTATACCTCAAGTTTTTTGCGATTTTGCACAAGGAAAAACATTACCCCCTACTTTATCCAAATGCAAGAATTGACGAATCAGGGGGAGGGATGTAATATACCTATAGAGGGTATATTCTTCAAAAAAAGGAGGAAAACAAAATGATTAAAGTATATTCCACTCCCACATGCCCCTGGTGCACAAAAGCCAAAGAATATCTTACTTCAAAAGGGATGATTTTTGAAGTAATTGATGTCTCCCAAAATAGGGAGGCGGCTATGGATATGGTACGAAAGACTGGCCAGATGGGAGTTCCAGTGGTGCAGTTTGATGAGAAGTATATTGTGGGGTTTGACCGACAGGCTATCGACGAAGAAATTGAAAAACTAAAGGCATAGCTTGCATTTCTTCAACTCTCCCATATCTGTCTTTTATACTTTCCCATAGCTTTGAGGTGAGAAAGAGTATAAAATTCTTACAGAGTTCAGATATAGGGAGGTCATAAAATGAAACCCTTGCTTCAGCTCCATTTAGGAGCTGCTCTAGGTTCCCATCTTGTTTCGGGAGGAGCAACGTTTCAGGAACTTCAGAACCTTTCGTCTCGCCTTAGACAGGCGGCTCAACAGATAAAGGAGCGATCTCGTGACGGTTTGCAGGGCACGGGATGGCTCCTTTTACCTTACTCTGATCCTACAGAGGTAATGAAAGTGGGAAGATCCCTCGCTTCTTTTGATGCGTTGATACAGATAGGGATTGGCGGATCAGCGTTAGGGAATCAAATGCTTCATTCTGCTCTTTTGCCCCCGTATTGGAACGAAATTTGTCATGAAAAAGGGAGGCCTCGTTTCTATATTTCCGATAATGTAGATTCTCTTGAGAACATGACTATGTGGAAGTGTGTGGATCCTAAACGTACTGCTTTGATTGTAGCAAGCAAGTCGGGCTCTACTGCTGAGACTATGGCAAACTTCCTCTTTTCCTGGGAACGTTTGGAAAGGGCTGTGGGAAAAGAAGAAGCAGCCAGGCAGACAGTAGTGATTACCGATCTGAAAGAGAGTCTGCTGAAGGATTTTGCTCTGGAGCAAGGCTGTCTTACGTTAGAGCTTCCTTCCACTGTTGGAGGCCGTTACTCTGTTCTTTCCCCGGTGGGGTTGCTTTCTGCCGCTGCTCTTGGAATAGATGTGCCAGCCCTTCTTTGCGGGGCCCGCGAAATGGCGCAGTCTCTCGTCGATCTGGAGGGAATGGAACAGAATCCAGCCTGGGTTTTTGCGGGACTCACTTGGCTTCATTATCTCAGAGGAAGGAATATGATTGCTTTTATTCCATATCTTGACGGACTCGCCATGTTCAGTGACTGGTTCGCTCAACTTTGGGGGGAGAGCCTGGGGAAGGCAGGAAGAGGGTCTACCCCCATTAAGGCTCTTGGAACTATCGATCAACATTCCCAGCTTCAGTTATACACGGAAGGGCCAGATGACAAATTATATGTATTAGTACATGTGAAGCATGTGGATGAGGATATTACAATTCCTCTCTCTAAAGATAAAAGCCTGTCTTCTCTTTCATATCTTTTCAATCAGTCAATGAATCGGCTACGGGATGTAGAGCAGCTCTCCACAGCTTCCGCCCTCATTAAGGCAGGGCGTCCGGTTCTTTGGGTGGAGATACCGAAACTTGATGCGAAGCATCTTGGAGGGCTTATCTATTTCTTCGAGTTTGCCACAGCTCTTACTGGCGGGGTGATGGATGTAAATCCTTTCGATCAGCCAGGAGTAGAGCAAGGGAAACATTATACATACGGTTTGATGGAGAGGCCAGGCTATCAGTCTTTCGCAGAAGAAGCCCGCGGTTTTTCCGCATTGCTTTCTCAACGTACGATCGCCATCCCATCGCAGGAAAAGTGTTAGAATACAGGGCAGATTAGAGACTATATAAAACATAAAAACTTAACCCCGGCTGGATGGGAATCCTGGTGGGCTTGCAGACTGTAGATTATGTAAAAGGAAGAATAAGTAAAGCTGAATAGAAGGGATTGGGGAAGTATGGATACGTCTCTCCTGAACGTACATTCCATAACAGTTCGTCGGGGAAATGCGACGATACTGAGGGATTTAAGCCTCCGCGTAGAGGCTGGAGAAGTGACAGGTGTATTAGGTCGAAATGGAGCAGGGAAGTCGACCCTCGCCTATGCGCTGATGGGGGTGCCAGACTATATTCCGGCTAAAGGGACTATTTTTTTCCAGGGCCAGGATATTACCCAGTGGGCTATTACCGAGCGTGCCAGAGCAGGTATAACGTTGGCGTGGCAGCTCCCAGCAAGATATGAGGGTATTACAATTCGAGACTATCTTCGCACGGGAGCAAAAAGTTGTTCAGAACGAGATCTGGAAGAAGCCATGTCTTTTATTCAAATGAATTCTTCTTTTCTGGATCGCTGTATAGATAAGAGCCTTTCAGGGGGGGAGCGGAAACGCATAGAACTTGCCTCCATTTATTTAATGAAACCTCAACTGGCTATTTTGGATGAACCGGATTCAGGGGTGGATTTGCTCGCTTTGCGGGAGGTTATGGGGCTTTTGCGTCTCTTGGCAGATGGTGGAAGTGGCGTAATGGTGATTACCCACCGGGAAGATGTGGCGGCAGGTTGTGACCGATCATACCTTATGTGCGATGGCCGAATTATATTGGAAGGCAGTGCCTCAGCTGTAAAACGCTATTTTATGTCTCAGTGCCGCCCTTGTGACGGATGTGAAGAGCAGGTGATTCGCCGTGGCAAAGATTAGCGAAGAGTTTCAAGAGATCCTTTCTATTGCTGCCCAATCTCCCAACCATGGCTATTTCAACCATCGCAAAGGAGCGTATGCCTTTATTCAAGCGAATAAAGTTGTTGACTATCATGAAATAGAAGGAGTCCATATTGAGGCTTACGAAACAGACGATGGAGTAAAGGCCTTTATTGAGATAGAAGAAGGGACGCAGGTGAAAGAGCCTGTTCATCTCTGTTTTGGCGATGTCCGCAAAGATGGGCGGCAGGTTATCGTAAGTCATATTGTAGTAGGCCGCGGGGCGAAGGTGGAGTTTTTAGCTCACTGTGTGTTCCCTCATGCAGAAAAATTCCTTCACGCCATGGAAGGCCTTGTGGAGGTAGGGGAGGGAGCGGATGTTGCTTATAGAGAGCTCCATTTTCACGGACCGAAGAGCCAGATGGACGTTCGGCCTGTAACGAAAGTGACAGTTCAGAATGGCGGCCGGTACGTAAATGATTTTACGTTAGTAGAAGGGCAGATCGGTACCCTTGATATTAAGATCGATATAGATGCTGTTGGAGATGGGAGCCATGTAGAGCTTACCTCAAAGGTCTATGGGAAACATGATGATCAAGTTAAAATTCAGGATGTTGTAAAATTGTCTGGACAGAATAGTTCGGCGCTTATTAAGACTCGTACCGTTTTGAAGGATCACAGTAGAGGGAGTTTCCTTGGCATGATTGATGGGGCGGCTTCAGGTGCGAAAGGCCATGTTGATTGCACGGAAGTGATTCAAGGTCACGCTGTGGCCGATGCTTCTCCTGTGGTGCGAGCATCTCACCCGGAAGCGGAAGTGACCCATGAGGCAGCTATAGGTCGAATTGCCGACGATAAAATAGTCGGACTTATGGCGAAAGGGCTTTCGGCGGACGAAGCTATAGACATGATTGTCTCTGGTTTGTTGAAGTAGAGACACCCGATTAAAAAAATAATAGATGAGGGAGAAGCTTCGTATGTGAGCTCCTCCCTTTTCTTTGTCTTCTTGGCGACTCGTACTCAGCCTTCCCCTATTCTCCATTTTGTAAGCGTGGCACAAAATTACGGACCAAGTGTTTCGCTATCTGCCTTCCCCTTTTGCTCCAACTCACCTCAACAGGTCTCGGGGGGGCTCTATCAGTCTTCCTCTTTTTCCTTTTGCCATATGTCGGAAGAACGTATTGAGGAGAGGGCGTGAAGAATATTGACTTTGATCCACGGAGCTTCTTTCTCAAGCTCCCCAATGAGAGAGCGGGTGCGGCTTCTCTGAGTATCTAGAGAAAAAGGACAAACTTCTTGAACGACAGGCAGATTGAGTCGCACCGCTTCACTGCGCAACTCTTCCTCACCTACGTAGATGAGGGGCCTGATGACCCAGACGTTTGTTCGACTTTGCCAGAAGCGAGGTTGAAAACATTTGAATCGGCCAGTTTGAAATAAGTTCATAAGCACAGTCTCTGCCACATCGTCAAGATTGTGCCCTAAAGCCAGAACGTTATATCCTTTATCTTGAGCTACGGAACTGATAATTCCTCGCCTAAGGTTTGCACAAAAACTGCAGGGAGATTTTTCGTCCCTGTTTTTTATTATTTCCGATATAGGGTAGAGAGTGATAAAATGATCTACTTCTAAAGAGTGGCAAAAGTTGGTTAGAGGTTTGGTGTCTAAATGTCCCCCGGAAATATCTACTGTGCAAGCGGCGAGGCCGAAATGGCGAGGTGATCGTTTCCTGAACAACGCGAGGGCTGTGAGCAACATGAGACTGTCTTTTCCTCCAGAGAGTCCCACCATTATTTTATCCCCATCGTTGATCATGGAGTAATCTCCTAGCGCTTTGCCGATTCTTTTCCGGATAGTTGGTTGTATTTTTAGTTCTTTATCCTTTATTCCTTGAATCATCTGTAAATTTGTGCCTCTCTTTATAAAATAAGTTATAATTAGGGCTGAAGTCCCAACTGTATGGAAGATAGAAGTACGGTATAGTTTTACAAAAACAACTAAACTATACCATAGTTATGGTGAAATGATTTTTAAAGAGTACGTGGAGGTGGAGCTATGGATCCGATACGCCTGGTTATCGCGGATGACCATCGACTCTTTCGAGATGGCGTCAAAAAGTTGTTAGAACTGGAGTCGGATATAGAGGTGATCGGTGAAGCTGGAGATGGGGAAGAGGCGCTGAAGGTGGTCCGAGACAGGGAGCCAGATGTGCTTCTCTTCGACATTAATATGCCCAAAATCGATGGGATTCAGCTCGTGAGGGAGCTGAACAGTTATCCCCATAATATTAAGTACGTGGCTGTGAGCGCTTACGATGATGAAGATAGCCTGTCGGCTCTTTCTTCAGCTGGAGTTTTGGGATTTGTTTTGAAAGCGTCTGGGCGAGTAGAACTTTTGTCGGCTATCCGATCGGCCAACAGAAACCAGCCTTACGTAGATCCTCGCGTTGCAGGAAAGCTGCTCACTTCTTTCTCACGGCGTAAAGAGGAGAACGACCAGCTTTATGAACTGACACCCCGAGAAAAAGAGATATTATACTGGCTGTCTCAAGGGTTGAGTAATGCTGAAGTGGCTTCTAAGATGGTGCTTTCAGAAAAAACAGTGAAGAACCATGTAAGTCACGTTCTTAAGAAACTAGACTTACGGGACCGCACGCAAGCGGCTATTCTTGCGTGGAGAATTGGGTTTGCCCAGCTGCAACCGGAATCATTACGCCAAATCATTGGTGGCAGTATAGGAGAAAAATAAAAAAATTCATAAAAAGGAGAGGCTTTTTGTTCAGCGCCCCAAAAGCTGGACATGGAATCCAGCATGTAGAGGTGCGCTTCATTTGCCTCTCCTTTGTCCTTTTTGCTCTTTATCCTATTCCTTTATTTGTTGTTTTGTTGCATCCCAAGCTGAGAAGAGATCCCAGATATCCACGAAAGCTGCTGTTGAAGCTGAGCCAGCCTTTTTTCAGCATCAGTGTATTGTTTGTAAATGCGCTTCTGCCTAACGGCGAGCTGTTCATCGAAATTTGAGATGCGCTTGTCAAGAGAAGAGATCTGATCTTCCCAGAACTTGATTTGGCTCGGGATTCTTCCCTTGGGTTTCGATGTCCCCCCTACGGCGACTGTGGAGGAGCTGACACATCCTTCCATAGTGGCGTCTAATCGCTTCATGACGGTGGTCATGAAGGTCTGAACTGCCTCAGGGTCCCTTTTCATGGCTTCCATAAATTTATCTGTATTAAACTCTAACTTACCGCTTTTACCAAAGTTGGCCTTTTCTGTGGAAATACCTAACTGGGAAAGGCGGGTATAGGGATCATTCATCCCTAAAATTCCCAACACTCCACTGAGGTCGGAGACGGACGCCTGTTTCCCGCTTCCGGCAGCGATGACAAGTCGATCCTCGCTCACCCGAGCTGTGGCCAGGGGAGGGGAGTATGGTTCTCCTTCAGAGTTATATCGTAAGTCATGAGCATTATTGATGCGGTCGGCTACGTCTTGGAGGGTATCCTCCGGCTTCACTGCAATAGCTACGCCGCGGTCTCCCACAGAGAGAGTGAAGGATGTATCGTTGGTGAGACCTTCTTCTTTAAGAGTCCCTAAAACAGCCTGACTGCCTGTCCTTTTTGTAAAGGGAATGAGGGCCGGGTTTCCTAAATCGTAGCGCAATTGACTTTTAATTTGCCAAAGGGTGGAGTCTCCATGGAGCTTTCCCCATTTGCGCTCAAAATCAGACTTAGGATTTTTAACAAGCTCTTCGGAGAGGCGGATATTAATCCAGTCCATAATTTCATTATAGGCTTTGACGAACTCTTGAGTTGACGTAACGGCTTTTTCCGCATCAAGAGATATGTCCATGGTCACTTTACCAGGCCCGTTGATAGAGAGGGTTACCCCTTCAAGAACGTCATTCACAGTATTGCTCGAACGGGTAATCTTCATCCCATCCACTATGAATTCGGCATCCTGAGCGGCAATATAGTGGTCGACATCATTGGCATTAAGTCCAAGTACATTCAAAACCTGGGCGCTATCTCCCTGATCAAGTGTGTAGACGTTAGCGTTAACTGTATACGATACCTTGTATTTTGACCCTTCTGCCGGTTTATTCCCGCCATCAATCCACGTTATTTTGTTACTTCCTTGCTCCACTGTGAAATCTGTACCTTCCACATAGGTCGTTTCACCTTGAGCCACAACAAGCTTGCCGTTGGCAGGGGCCTGTTTATCGAAAGAAAAATCCAGAAGGTCGGGGTCCCCGTCAGCCCCTCGTGTGATTGTGGATGAAAAAGTTTTCTCACCCAACCCCGTTTCGGGGCTCTCCAGGATAATCCTGTTATCTACAATACGAGCCGTTATCCCCAAAGCTTCTCCTTTGGGCTGTCCATCTGCATCTAGTGTTATATCTGTAGCCTTGTTAATTTTATCCACTACTTTTTGGAGGGAATCCGAGGATGAGACATCTATTTGGGCTCGTTTCCCTCCAATAGAAATATAAAAGGTCTCGTCTGCTGTAAGTCCGGCATCAGCCATGGTCCCTTTAATTTGAGAGCTGAATCGAGTCTCCCGCGTCGCTTTTTGTAATATTTCGATCTCATGGCGACTGATAGCTGCTTTAGATGAAACCTCCGCCGTAACAATTGCGTTACTGTTGGCCCCTCCGCTTAGAACAATAAATTCAGCTTGTTTGCTGCTGTAAGTGCTCTCAAGTTTTAGGGGGGATAACGCCGTACTTGCTTGTTTAATAGAGGCGGAGAGCTCTTTGTAGAGCCCAATTTTGAGTTCCAGTGTATCTTTTTGCCTGAGCCACACCTCTTCGGGCTTCTTCGCTTTTTCCATAACTTTATCGAGCATTGCTCCCCAATCTATACCTGTAGCAACTCCAGGCATTGTAAAGAGCGGATCGTTCGAACTAGCCATAGCGTATCCTCCTTACTCTGTATAATCCTTCATATCAATTATCGGACAAAGAAGTGAATGTCTTGATAGAATTTTTGCACCACATATTCGGGTTTTCTCCTCTCATCGTGGTAGAATAACGTTTTAAGAAGGTTTTGAAGGGGCTGGTCCCATGATTGGAGTTATACAAAAAGAGCTGCAAGAGGCTATATGCGTTAAAAAGGCGGCATTGGCTCTATCTGAAAAGGTTGAAAAAGCAGCTAATATCCTCATACAATCTCTCTCCCATGGTGGAACAATATTTCTTTGTGGCAACGGAGGATCTGCTGCTGACGCTCAACATTTAGCGGCAGAGTTGGTTGGCCGTTTTGAGAGGAACCGCAGGGCTTTGCCAGCTATGGCTTTGACGGTAGATACAAGCATTATGACGGCAGTTGCCAACGACTTTGGGTACGAGGAGATTTTTGTGAGGCAACTTGAAGGCTTAGCTGAGCCGGGAGATGTGTTAGTGGGCATCTCTACCAGCGGCCGAAGTTCCAATGTGGTAAGAGCCATGAAGTGGGGGCGTGAAAACAACCTCGAAACTATTGGAATGACTGGCGAGAAGGGTGGAGACATGGTGCCTTTTTCCTCTGTCCTGTTAGCGGCTCCTTCCCCACACACTCCCCGCATTCAGGAACTCCATATTACATGGGGACATATTCTATGCAAATTAGTAGAGGAGGCTTTATTCCCTCATGAACCATGAATTGGCTGTAATTCTGGCAGGAGGTCTCGGCACTCGTCTGCGATCCGTTGTTTCGGACCGCCCAAAGGCCCTTGCTCCTATTCAGGGTAAACCTTTTCTTCATTGGTTGCTTTCTTTCCTTTCGCGCAGAGGGATTGGTGAATGTCTTTTGCTTTTAGGCTATAAAGCCGAGCAAATTATGGAATACTGTGGAGATGGAAGGGCCTGGGGGCTCTCTATAAATTACAGCCTCGAGCCAGCACCTCTGGATAAAGGGGGGGCTTTGCGTTTCGCTCTTCCGCAGATACACCACGATGATTTCCTTTTCCTGAACGGAGATACAATTCTGGATGTGGATATTCCGTCTATGTTCTCTACAAGCCGAGAACGTGGGTCTCATGTCCTTATAGGGCTTAGAAAATGGCCATCTATAGAGAGAATGGATCCAGTGGAGATAGATGGGGCGGGGAAAGTATTGCGCTTTGGGGATGTTACTATTCCTGCCGATGAAAGAGGAGAATGGTTTGTGAACGGCGGGGTATATGTAGTCAAGAAACACGTGGTAGAATCTCTTCCAGAAGAGCGTCTTTCTTGGGAGAAACAGGTTTTGCCGACGCTCTTGCGAAAAAAGCAGCCAGTTCATTCTCTCCAGTCCAGAGGATATTTTATCGACATCGGAGTTCCAGAAGATTATCAGAGAGCACAAGAAGAAATTCCTCGTTTTGTAGCCTCTCTGAAGGCTTAAAGAAGGTGTTGTGAATGTCTACAAAAATTTTTATTACGGGAATTGGCGGCTTTATAGGAAGCCATCTTTCGGAATTTCTGGCACGTCAGGGCTTCGAGGTCTGGGGCTCTTATTTTCGCCCCACCAACGATATGAGTGTCCCTCGCCAGCATGCGAAAGGTCTTTTCAATATTGATCTCCGGCAACGGGATCATCTGGAAGAAGCCTTGAATATTGTTCGTCCGCACGTAATTTACCATTTGGCGGCTCAGAGCTATCCCATGGTTTCCTACAAACAACCTGAATATACAGTAGAGTCTAATATAATAGGAACTCTCAATCTCTTCGAAACAATGCTCAAGCTCGGTCTTCATGAGGCGAGGGTTCTGCTCGCTTCTTCCACGGCTGCCTACGGCTTCATTGATCCATCTGAGGCGCCAGTTACGGAGGATCAGCCGTTCCGCCCAGCTCATGTGTATGGTATGTCTAAGGCTGGTCAAGATTTGTTAGGGTATACCTACTTTAAGACTCATGGCCTTGACATTATCCGGATGCGGATCGGGAATTGCGTTGGAAGGCGACGGAGGGGAGAGGTCGTTTCCGATTTTACCATGCGCCGAGCCCAGATAGATTTGGACCTTATTCCTCCGAAGTTCAGAGTGGGGAATCTTTATACGAAGCGGGCTTTCCTTGATGTGCGAGACGCGGTAGAAGGCTTTCTGGCCTTGCAGAAAAAAGGGAAAAGCGGAGAAGCGTATAATATTTCTGGCGCTGAAGCCGTTTCTATGCAGCACCTCCTTGACGTGGTGTTACAGGGTTGTGAGAAAAATGTCCACGTTGTGGAAGACCCAGAACTGGTTCGAGCTGTTGACGAGCTTATTTATTGGAATGACCTTTCCAAAATAAAGAAAGATACAGGCTGGTTTCCTTGCCGGAAGCTCGAAGAAACAGTTGTGGATATGATCGATTGGTGGAAAGGCGTTTTACCTTGCGGGCGTTAGAGGGAGGAAACAAATATTGATAATAACCATTGACGGAAAAGAACTAGAGCTGAATTTAGATGATAAAGAGCTCCTATTGAAAGAGGTACAGCAACGGCTTCTGGACAAGGGGCGGATTCTTCACTCTATTAAAGTGGACGGAGAAGAGGTTGAAGAGGACGTTTTTCTTTCCTGTCAAGGGGTGGAGACAGTTGATTTTTTAAGTACCTCCATTCGCCAATGTGTATTGGAATCTCTGGAGAGTGCAGAATCTTATTTCCCTGCCCTGTTGAATGGCATGGAACGCATCGTGGAGTTTCTCGAGGGAGAAGAAACGGATAAGGCGTTAAAGAGCCTCCAGCAGGGGATAGAGGGGATTGGGTGGTTGCTGCATACTATGCGGAACTCTCAATTCTTGCTCGGCGCTGAGGATAAAGATCTTGCAGACGGAAATCTTAAAGAAACATGGGCACACCTTGAGGGGGCGTTGAAAAAGGCATCTCTAGCTTTGGAGAAGGCACAGATGCTAGAATTAGCATATATTATCCGGAATGAAGTCATACCTCTTCTTGACGGGCTGTCGCCGTACATAGAGGGACTTCTTTCCTTAGCTCGCAGTGCCATACAATAATCTTATGAAGCCGGCGGTTTTTCTGGATAGGGATGGCACTTTAATAAAGCATGTTCCGTATCTGTCTAAAATGAGTCAAATTAAACTTGTGCCTCATGCTGCTGATGCTTTAAAAATTTTAAGAGATATAGGTTTTAGCATTGTAGTTGTTTCTAATCAGAGCGGCGTTGCCAGAGGATATTTTGATGAACCCTTCGTTCAGGCTTGTCATGAAGAGATTGAACGTATGCTTGAGAAGGAAGGTGCCTCCATTGATGGATATTATTATTGCCCTCACCATCCCCTTTTGGGGGCTCCTCCGTATAAGAAACAGTGTCTTTGTCGGAAGCCGTCTCCTGGCCTGGTTATGCAGGCGGTGAGGGAGTTGGCATTGAACCTTTCCTTGAGTTGGGTTGTGGGAGATAACGAACCGGATCTGCTTTTATCTCAAAATGTAGGATGTCCTTTCATATTGGTTCGAACTGGATATGGCAGAACGATGGAAGAGAAGAGTAACGGAGACCTGCCAACAGGAACAGTCGTGGATGGACTGTATGAGGCTGCCCTCTATATACAGTCTCTCTGCGAGTGAGATTCAAAGAGGGGTATGAAAAAGGACCCCATGAGAGGTGTGTAACTTTTGACATTACGAAAAGGACTTGTCATCTTTTTAACATTGACTTTCGGCGTGAGCGCTATAGTCCTTATTTCAAGTGTGGACGAGGAGACAGTCAAAATGCTCCTTTCCGCAAAGAAAATAGCGCTGCTTATGGCTCTTGCCCTTGTATTTTGCGCATGGTGTTTTGATGCGTTACGGTTTTGTGCTATCGCCAGAGCTGCGTCTGAAAAAGTGACTTTTCGCCTTGGGATTATTCTTACATGGCTTCACTACTTCGGCTGTGCAGTCACGCCAATGCAGAGCGGGGGGGGCCCCTTTCAGGTTTTTGTGCTTTACAAACATAAGATGCCTATTGGCAAAGGAGTCGCAATTACCCTTACCCGCACTCTATTAACCCTTTTGTTACTTGGAATTGTGGTGCCCATCTCCCTCATTCTTGTCCCTGATTTTTTGGGAGAGGGTCTTTTTTTAAAGAGCATATTTACCTATGTGGCTATTTTTGTAACAGTATCCTGGCTCTTGGTAGTTCTCAGCTTGACTCGCCCAAAACTTATGAAAAAGTGGGGGCAAATACTGACTCTTTGGCTGAAAAAAATCGGTCTAGTTAGACCTCGAAAAGTGCTTTGCATTGTTCGTCGAGTGAATCACGAGATCGATAATTACAACGAGAATTTCAGGCTATTCTTCTCGTCGGGCCTTCCTTACTTCCTTCAAGCCGTATTTTTCTCGGCGCTGCACCTGGTCTGCCTTTTCTCTGTCCTCCCCTGCCTCATTTGGGCTGTAGGCCTGCCGGTAAATTATTTCCAGGCTTTTATGACTCAGGCCGTGTTCTTGTTCGTCCTTTACTTTATCCCAACTCCGGGAGCGAGCGGTGTAGCCGAAGGTGGAGGAGCGGCTCTTTTTGGATTGTTGGTTCCATGGAATATTGCAGGCATTATGGCAATTCTATGGCGTTTTTTTACAGAATACCTGGCTATAGGGATGGGTACTATTGTGGCTATCCGATTGCTAGGTTGGGGCACGAGCGAGCAAATATTTAAAGAAGAAAGCGAGAAGTGTTCTCGTCATGACGCATAACTCATTTCGCGCCAAAGTTTTCCATTTACGAGGGGGGCTGTGGACAGGACTGTATCTCCTCATCCTCTTAGGGGCTCGACCTGTTTGGGGAAGAGTTCTTCCTTCCCTTCTGCTTGTGGCGATAGGGCAACTCTTACGATTTTGGGCTGTGGGATGTATTCAGAAATATCGTGGGGAACAAGTGAAAGCCGACCAGCTCGTTACGTGGGGACCCTACGCTCTGGTACGAAATCCCCTTTACGTAGGGAACGGCCTTATAGGTCTAGGATGGGCCGTATTAGCAGGGCCTTGGGTTGTGG
This sequence comes from Aminobacterium sp. UBA4908, assembly GCF_002398115.1. Taxonomy (NCBI): domain Bacteria; kingdom Thermotogati; phylum Synergistota; class Synergistia; order Synergistales; family Aminobacteriaceae; genus Aminobacterium; species Aminobacterium sp. UBA4908. The sequence continues at coordinate 398,716 of NZ_DHCG01000002.1, read as the reverse complement.
CGCTCTTCCTCTTCTCTTTTGCGCTCATATATGGAATCTGGATTGTGCCCTATGAAGAGAGCTTTCTTCGAGACAAGTTTGGTGAGCGATATGACGAATATTGCCAAGAGACAGGGCGTTTTTTCCCTGTCGCATGGCCGGAGGATCGCTTAAGAGGACCATATAACTGGGCGACGGTGTGGAAAAGTGAACGGCACTCTCTTTGGGTAACAATAGCTGGAACAGTGGTTTTATTATCTCGTTTCCGGTGGTGATAAAGAGTCATGAAGGTTGTGCAAAGATATGGAGAGATACCGGGAAAACAGTGGAGTCTCCTCGCTTCTCCTCTAGGGAACTGGATAGTGGAGTGGTGTGATGATGGTGTTATTTCTCTTTCGCCTAACGGCAAAAAAGAGTCGGTTTTTTCTCAAGCTGTACCACCTATATGGGTAACTGAGGCATGGAAAGCCTTTTGGGAGGGGAACCCCTTCTACATTAATCTCTGCCAAATCGCCCCTCTAGGAACCTTTAGCATGAGAGTATTGGAGATAACATCATGTATTCCAAGAGGAGCGGTGAAAACCTACCAGGAAATAGCTTCCTTGGCAGGAAATCCTGATGGCGCTCGTGCGGCAGGAAACGCCCTCCGGCGAAATCCATGGCCTCTTTTTGTCCCCTGCCATCGAGTTATACGTAAAGATGGAAGACTCGGTGGGTACGCCGGCCTCAGCGGCACGGATCTAAAACGTCGCCTCCTTCAATATGAAATGGTGCCTGGTTTGAAAAACAGCCACTGCTCGTCCTGATAGCGGAGAACAGTGGCTGAAAACGTGAGGCTATTTATTTCTCAGTAGGTATTTTCATAGTCGCGCCGCAATAGCAAGATTGGACTATTAAATGCTACTCTTTATTTCTCAATAGGTATTTCCATAGCATCGGAGGATTCTGGTAAAATTTGTCCTCCATCAACGACAATAGTCTGCCCTGTAATAAATTTCGCCAGGTCAGAGGCTAAAAAGACCATGGCGTTTCCTATATCTTCAGGTTTTCCTAAAAATCCGAGAGGAATAGATTCCTTCATGGTGTTATAGTATTCCTCTCCCATACTGAGCAGCCCTTCAGTCTCAATATTCCCTGGCTGCACGGCATTGATCCTGATGCCGTATCGGGCAAGCTCTATTGCGGCAGACCGCATAAATCCGAGCTGGGCGGCTTTAGTTGCCCCATAGTGACTCCATCCAGTATATCCAGTAACGGGGCCTGTAATGGAAGATGTAATAACAATATTGCCGCCCCCCTGCTTTTTCATATAGGGAATACATTCCTTGACAGCCAAGAACATCCCCTTCACATTAACTGTATTGATATAATCCCATTCCTCTTCTGACATGTTCTCTATAAGGGACATGGGGAATATTCCTGCATTGCTGCAGAGAATGTCTATTTTCCCATGCCTTTCTATTGCAGTATCTACCATATTCTTAATATCAGCGGCTTTACTTATATCAGCGACTATATAGGAGATAGCGCCGAAATTCGATAGCTCTTTAACTGTGTTCTGGAGATCTTTTTCTGTCCGACCTGTGATGATAACAGTAGCTCCATGATTTAAAAAGGTTTTTGCTATCCCTTTTCCAATACCTTTGCTAGCTCCAGTGACAACCGCGAATGCCCCTTCGAGAAGACGCTCCACTAAAATCGCTCCTTCCATAGTTTTGATAATTTATTCACATATAAAAGTATAGCATAAATTTGAATAAAAGTTAAAGGAAAATACAATACAAATAACAAAAATTCCAATGCACAGCGTAGAAAAAATTGAGCATAGAATATAGAACAAAGAAAACATTTTATATAAAAAGATAATAAAAATATTTATTTTTATTGCCAATATATATTTTTTTGTTATAATGACACATGGGGTTGTGTGAATGTAGTAACGATTTCATGAAGTTGAGAGGTGTTAAATCTAGGAAGGAGGATTACGTTATGAAGGGGTTTGCTATGTTGGGAATTGGTAAAACAGGTTGGATTGATAAGGACAAGCCAGTTGCCGGTCCTTATGACGCTATAGTCCGTCCTATCGCTGTTTCTCCGTGTACATCAGATATTCACACCGTTTTTGAGGGTGCGATTGGGGACAGAAGAGATATGATACTCGGCCACGAAGCAGTTGGGGTTGTGACGGAGGTTGGGGCGGAAGTCAAGGATTTCAAGCCTGGAGACAGGGTTATTGTTCCTGCCATTACTCCTGATTGGCGTTCCATTGCTGTACAGAGAGGCTTTCCTCAGCACTCGAATGGTCTTCTTGCCGGATGGAAATTTTCTAACTTCAAAGATGGAGTTTTTGCGGAGTTCTTCCATGTAAACGATGCTGATATGAATCTTGCATTGCTACCTGATAGCGTTTCCTCCAAAGCTGCTGTTATGATTACTGATATGGTAACCACCGGATTTCATGGAGTAGAGCTGGCGCAGATTGGGTTTGGAATGAGCGTTGCCGTTTTAGGCATTGGGCCAGTGGGGCTTATGGCAGTAGCTGGATCCGCCCTTGCTGGCGCTGGACGTATTTTTGCGGTAGGAAGCCGGCCCAAGTGCGTAGAAGTTGCCAAAGCCTATGGCGCTACAGACATTATTAATTACCGAAATGGAGATATTGTAGAACAGATTATGGAGCTCACCAATGGAGAAGGCGTGGACAGAGTTGTTGTAGCCGCCCCTGGAATTGATATGATCAAGAAGGGCGTTAAGATGGCAAAACCTGGCTCTGTCATTTCTAATGTTAACTATTATGGAGAAGGGGAAGACCTGTTAATCCCTCGGTTGGAGTGGGGATGTGGCATGGCCCACAAAACTATCAGAGGCGGCCTGTGCCCTGGAGGACGGGTTCGTATGGAGCGTTTGGCCTCCCTCGTTGAACATGGTCGGTTAGATCCGTCCCTGTTGCTTACTCATGAGTTTAAGAGTTTCGATAAAATGGAGGAAGCCCTTCTCCTTATGAAGGATAAACCAAAAGATCTCATTAAGCCTATCGTAGTTCTGGAAGATTAGAACTGAATTTATACTGAAAGTGGGGGCGTTTATTGGCCCCCACTCTTTTTTTACATCCGAAGTAAGTATCCTCCGAAAAGTCGCTGCCATGTATCGTCGTAAATCTTTTTTGGGGGGACGGGTTTTCGTGCCAACCCTTCCGTTATGGCGGCCTGCGCTACAGCTTCCGCCACCCGCGGGGCCGTTTCGTCTGAGAACAGGTCTGGCAGAAGGTGTCGCTCGTTCAGACGCCGTTTGTCCACTTCGCTTGCTACAGCTTGAGCAGCTGCGATGAGAATATTTTTATTCAGTCCTGTAGCGCGAACGTCCAGCAATCCCCGTACAAGGCCTGGGTAAATATAGAGGTTCGGCATGGCGTTATAGGCTGCTGTCGTCAAGCCCATAGCGATAATAGATGCCCCGGCAGCCTCAGCTTCCTCCCATGTGATCTCCGGCGTAGGCATGGACAAGGCAAAAATAATGGGGCTTTTGTTCATGGTTTTGATGAAACTGGGTGGGAGTGTTCCTCGAGAGGAAAGGCCGACATACACGTCAGAACCTTTTATGGCCTCTTCCAGCCCGCCACGAAGTTTTTCAGGATTGGTGCGCTCTGACATATTTTGCTGTATGTGATTCATAAAAGGATTGTTTGCCCCAAGAATTCCCTTGCTGTTCAGAACTATTACGTTGGGAACACCCACGTAAAGAAGCATATCTGCCACCGCTATTCCCGCAGCGCCAGCTCCTTGTATAACCACTTTGATTTCAGTTATTTTTTTACCCACCACGGCCAGCGCATTGGTGAGAGCGGCCAGGACTACAGCTGCCGTGCCCTGCTGATCGTCGGAAAAGACAGGGATCTCAATGGATTGCAGCGCTTTTACAATATCGAAAGTGGCAGGGCTTGAGATATCTTCAATGTCAATAGCTCCAAAAGAAGGGGCTATGTGGCGGGCAAACTCTATAATCTCGTCTGTTTTATGAGTTTCGATACACATAGGAATGGCGCTAATATCTCCAAAGTTTTTGAAGAGAAGGCTTTTCCCTTCCATAACAGGAAGGGCCGCATGTGGCCCAATATCGCCCATGCCTAGCACGGCCGTTCCGTCAGAAATAATGGCGAGCCTGTTCCCTCTCCCTGTATATTCATAGGTTCGGTCATGATCTTCCTGAATCTCTAAAGCAGGGTAAACGCTTCCTTGCGCATAGGCTATAGCCAGATCGTCCTCGTTCCGAATGTTGATAGTCGGGTACGTCTTTACTTTCCCGCGAGCTCTTCGATGAAGCTCCAATGCTTTCTGTCTATCGACAGACACAACAATCCCCCCCTCAGTGGGCGTCTTTTATTCTTTGAATAAAGGCAAAAGAGCCTTGAATTCCGGAGTTCCAGACCTCTTCATCAGCTGATAAATCACGGTCTCTGTAGGAACAACAAGAGCACCTGCCTGAATCATAGTCTGCAAAGCCATCTCATGATTATCATTCTTTCTACTGCCGCAGGCATCGGCTGCAAGCCAAACCGAGAATCCATTCCTCAATAAGTCCATAGCTGTGGCTAAAACGCAGATATGACTTTCTATACCCCAAAGGACAACTTGTTTCCGTTTATGCCACTCTAATTCTTTCACAAAACCTTCTTCATCGCAGCAAGAAAAGTGAGTTTTTTCGAAAGCGGGAGCGTGACCTTCAAGGACTTCCAAAATATCACTGTCTGTTCTGCCGAGCCCTTTCGGGTATTGTTCCGTATAGACGAGGGGGATCTTGAATACAGCAGCCGTCTGAAGGAGACGGAGAGTATTGGCTTTCACCTCACGATCGTTGGATATAGCTGGAAGAAGTCGTTCCTGGATATCTATGAATAGGAAGAGGGTTTCCTGACAGGATAGTTTAGAGAGATTCATCTTATTCCTCCTTAATATTGGAATTTTTCTCTTGTACCATAAAAAATATTGTAATATAACTCGTGTAATCAGACACACTTTATGTTATGCTTCTCCTCAATAACGTTTGATTTGTACTTTTGGAGGTACTCGAATGACAAAGCCTCAGGGCGAAAAAAATAACAACGGATCTGAACAGTGGACGGTGCGCGATGTTTTGGTAGCCATGTCTGGTAAGGGATATCCGGCCTATCTGCTGAAGTTTATAACAGACATACAGCTTTGGATGGAAGATATTCTGTCTGGAGAGGAATGTAAAGAAAGCGAAAGGGATATTTTGATGCCGTACCTAGAGGAACCCTTCGAGGTGGATATGGATAATTTGTACTCCCGCCTCGAATGGATAGATCAGTTCGCCGACTTGATTCCGTCTACGCGAAAACCTTCGGGACATTGTGATGCGGTAGTGTTGGCATTAGGGCCAGCTCAGTTTGAGGATGGAATTCGCATGGCTATTGACTATGCCTCTCTTTTTGGCCGTGAGGTGTGTCAGCGTGTCTGGCTTGTGAGCGATAGCTATATGATTAGCGACCTTCTTCGTTATTCGGCCCATATTAAGGCTCTTTTCAATCAGGGGATCGTGTTCCGCTTTGTTATGGTAACCCCATGGGGATGGACAGAAATCCCTATAGGAGAGGAGACACATCCAGGCGGTCGCTTGAACTGGAGGAACCTCCGCAAGGGGTCTCAGGAGGCTTCAAATGGCCCGAATGGTGAAGACGATCGGGCTCGATAAGGGGTTTGACTGGCTGATCTCTGCGTGATACAATCTCGCCGTTCGGGGCGTAGCGCAGTCTGGTAAGCGCGCCTGGTTCGGGACCAGGAGGTCGGAGGTTCGAATCCTCTCGCCCCGACCATAAATAAAAATAGATCCTGGCTGATATGGCCAGGATTTTTTTTAAGGGAAAAATTTAAATTGACTAATGCTGACTATTTTGCTAAAATCCGCAATGGAGGGAAATATTTTGGCTATCGATAAAATTGCGGTTAATAGAAAGGCACGCCATGATTACTTTATCCTCGATACTTTTGAGTGCGGTATTGTACTTACAGGTACCGAAATAAAGTCTGTGCGTGCGGGTAGAGTAAATTTAAAAGACAGTTTTGCTATGATCCGCAACGGAGAACTTTGGCTTATAGGAGTGCATATTTCCCCTTACGAAAAAGGAAGTTACTATAACCATGAACCTGAACGAGATCGAAAGCTATTGGTGCATAGAGCTGAGATTGTTCGGTTAAATAGTAAGGTTCGCGAAAAAGGTTTAACCCTCGTACCCTTGTCTCTCTATATGAAAAATGGACGGCATGCTAAAGTTGAACTGGCTTTGGCGAAGGGTAAGGCCGAACACGATAAGCGTGATGCCATTGCTGAGAAAGATGCAAAACGGGCGATGGCCCGGGCTATCAGGCGTGATGGAAGAGATTAAGGGGGCGACTGGTTTCGACGGCAAGATGGAGGGTCTGGAAGAGCGAGTCGAGGACTCCGCAACCTCGCTAAACGGCGGAACAACAATAAACGTCAACAATAATAATTACGCACTGGCTGCTTAGTTCAGCCACGTCTTCAGTAGATCAGTCACCGGTCTGCTGAAAGGCGTCACAATAAGGTGAATGCCTCGCGGAGAGTGTCTCTGGCTTTGCGAGAAAGACAAGGGGGCTTGGGAGCGCAGAATCCTGTTCCTGGGAGTCTGCATCCGACACTAAATCAGGAACTACACTCGTAGGGCTTCCATGGCTGGCCCTTGTCGGACGGGGGTTCGATTCCCCCCGCCTCCACCAATTATAAAAGACAAACCCGTCTCTTTGGGGTATTCCCAGGGTGGCGGGTTTTCTCTTTCTTCTCTCTGCACCGCCTGGTAGTTAAATGGCTTCCTTGGGAAGCTTTCACTCAAAGCTGCGCCCTTGACCTTCCTCTTCATAGGTTACTCCGTCACGGATGTGATAAATGCGCTTAAAGGTGGGGATTATTTTTTCATCGTGGGTAACCACAATAACGGCAGTCTCGAACCTTTGGGCCATATCGTTCAAGATTCTGATGACCGCCAGCGCACGCTCGCTATCAAGTGGGGCAGTCGGTTCATCGGCCAATATTACCGGCGGGCGATTGACCAAGCCGCGTGCAATGGCTACTCGTTGTTGTTCTCCGCCAGAGAGTTGAGAGGGCATGGCCTTGGCGCGGTGCTCCACATCAAGCGCTTTTAACAATTCTATTGCTTGTTGACGCGCTTCGGCGTTAGGTTTCCCCGCCAGCATAGGCAGCAGGGCAACGTTGTCGGTAACATCTAGGAAAGGAATCAGATATGGCGCTTGAAATACAAAGCCGATACGGTCTCGACGTAGCGCGCGAAGATCTTTGATTTTCCAGCCATCGTGATAAATAACATCATCCCCGAGCATCATTTGCCCGGCAGTCGGCTCTATCACAGCCCCTAAACATTTAAGCAACGTGCTCTTGCCGGAACCTGAAGGTCCAATCAGCCCAACAACTTCGCCTGGCGCAACATGCATGTTTACCATCTTCAATGCGTCTACAGCAGTATCGCCACTCCCATAGCGTTTTCTTAACCCCGAGATGCGAACGCCTTTACCCGTCATATTTAACCTCCTATGGCTTCAGCCGGATCGACCTTAAGAGCGACACGAATGGCTATAATGCTCGACAGAATGCAGATCATAATCACGGCGATAAAACCAAGGACTGAATCGAGAGGCTCTAGCAGCACATATTTGGGGAAAATAGGTGCCATCAACAGGGTCGCCGAGATCTTCCCAACCACAAAACCGATCAAGCCCAGCGCGATGGACTGTTGTACGATCAAACCGATAATGGTGCGATTCTTTGTGCCGATCAGTTTCAACACTGCGATTTCTCTTATTTTCCCAAGTGTCAGCGTGTAGATGATGAAGGCGACAATAACCGA